>CALUQA010000037.1 GCA_944322775.1 uncultured Elusimicrobiales bacterium | reverse complement strand
GTTCGTCCAACTGCATTTTAAAAATTTTCATCAGTTTGTGCGTCACGCCCGCATGCGTAAACAAAAAACCTTTGTAGGAATAGGCCGCGCGGATTTCACAATCCAGCACTTGGCGTTTTAATTTGTCGCGCACCAGTTTGGCTTCTTCTTTGTTAAAGCCGGAAATTAAAAAATTGCTCATCAGCAGTTCCAGCTCGTGGTTGCCCACCAGGCGGATTACTTCCCCCTGGCTGGCGTTGGCCTGGCGCTGCAAAGAGTCCAGCAAATCGTCCACTTGGCGCGGCTTGGGGCCGCGGTCAAAAATATCGCCCATTTGCACCAAGCGGTTGCGGCCGCCTATCCACTTTAAATCGCCGTCAATCAGCCCGGCGTGGCGCAACATAATTACAAAGGGCTCGTACTGACCGTGCACATCCCCTATCACAACTACCTGACGCTGTGGCCTCTGTTCTACCATAAATAATATAATGACAGTATAGCAAAAATACTGATTTTTAACTCTATATATAACTATACTATTTATGCAATTGGCGCCGCACATTTTAAAACAATTAAAACACCTGTTGGGGGCCCATAACGTACAGACGGACCCCGTTTCTTTGGCCCTTAACGGATACGACTGTTCCCAAAGCCGCTTCCGCCCCGATGCCGTCGTGACGGTAAACAACCCTTCTTTGCTTGAGCCGCTTGTTTGCCTGCTCGCGCGCGAAAAAATCCCTTTTATTGCCCGTGCCGCCGCCACCAACCACGCCGGCAGCTGCTCGGCCGTCAAAGGCGGTGTGGTCATTAACCTAAACCCGCTTTGCCAAATTTACACCATAGACACCGCCCACGGCTTTGCCGAAGCGGCCCCCTGCACCGTAACGGGGGATTTGCAACAGGCGCTGGCGCCGCTGGGCTTTTTTTACGCGCCCGACCCGGCCAGCGAAAAAGTGAGCACTCTTTCGGGCAATTTGGCACAAAACGCCAGCGGGGCGCGGTGCCTAAAATACGGCAATACCTGCGACAACACCTTAAGCATAGAGTTTATCACCCCGCAAGGCCAAACCTTTACCTTCCGCCACGATGCCCCCGGCCCCGACTGGTTGGGCCTGACGGCCGGAAGCGAAGGCACCTTGGGGCTGATTAAACGCATGCGCGTTAAAATTTTGCCGGCCCCCAAACATGTCAAAACTTTTTTGGCCACCTTTCCTTCTTTGGCGGCCAGCGTGCAAACCGTAAGCGACTTGGTGGCCCGCGGGCTTATTCCGCGTTGTGTGGAAGCCATGGACCAAATTACCACCCGCGCGGTGGAAGAGTTTGCCCACGCCGGTTACCCCACCGACGCCCAGGCCTTGCTGATTATTGAATTGGACGGCGATTTAAAACAAATTAAACAAGACGCCCAAACGCTGGAAGAACTGTGCAAAGCGCGCGGCTGCCAAACCTTTACCGCCGCCAAGACGGAAGCCGAGCGGGAAAAACTGTGGAGCGGGCGCCGCGCGGCCTATTCGGCCATGGCGGCACTGGCCCCCAATGTGGCCGTGGGAGACGGCACCGTGCCGCGCAGCCAGCTGCCGGCCGCGCTGGCCAAAGTGCGCACCATTATTGACCAAAACGGCGTAACGGCCAGCTTGCTTTTCCACGCGGGGGACGGCAACTTTCACCCGCAAATTGTGTTTGATGCACGCCAGCCCGAACAAACCCGCCGCGTCAACAAAACCCTGCACGAAATTTTAAAAGCCTGTGTGGACTGCGGCGGCACCGTGTCGGGCGAACATGGCATCGGGGTAGAAAAACGCTCCGTCATGGCGTATCAATATTCCCGCCAGACCCTGCGCTTATTTACCCAAATCAAACAGGCTTTTGACCCTTTTAACCTGGCTAACCCGGGCAAAATTATTCCCGTCGGGTTTGAAGATAAATCCTCCCTGTACCAAGAAACAGACCCCGCTGTCTGCCGTCTGGCGCAGGAAATCAAAACACGTTTTGAACAAAAAGAAAAGACGGCCGTTGTCGGCACTAACAGCCAGTGGAAAACCCTTTGTGCGCAGACGCTTTCCACAAAAGATTTAAACCAAATTTTGGACATAGACAAGACCAATTACATGGCCGTTGCACAGGCGGGGGTACGCGTGAAAGACTTGCTAAACGCCCTGGCACAGCAGGGGGTGTATGCCCAACTGCCGCCGGACTATCCCGGCACGCTGGGCGGGCTGATAGCCTCTAAAGCGTGGCCCGCGTTTACCGCGCAGCTGACGGGCGTGCAGGCCATTATGCCCAGCGGCGATATTGTAAACTATGGCGGCAAACTGATGAAAAACGCCGCCGGCTACAATTTGTGCCGTCTGTTTGCCGGCTCCGTGGGCGCGCTGGGCATGATAACAAAAGTGTTTTTCAAAATCTATGCCACGCCGCAAGCCTTGCCCAAACAGCCGGCAAAGGCCCAACTGTTCTTCCGCCCCGACCCGCTGTTTACGGCCGTCAAAAGAACGGTGGATCCGCAGCTTTTGTTCCTTTCCCCCGCGTTTGAGGAGGGCCGCTTATGAAACGCAAAATAACACTCTCCCCCGCTTCTTTTGTGCCCGGGCCGCAAGGGCCGCGTGCGCTCGTGCAAAGCGTGGACTATTGCACCCGCTGCAATGCCTGTGTGCAAAGCTGTCCGTCTTATTTGCTGCAGAGGGAAGAGGCTTTCTCCCCCCGCGGGCGCAACCAAATAGTACGTCTGTTATTGGAGCGAAAAATTAAAGTATCCGATAACCCGGATCTAATAAAACAAACCACTGCCGCCTGCCTGCTGTGCGCCCAATGCACCACGGCTTGCGCCGGGGCTTTGCCCATGCCGGACCATATGCTGGCCCTGCGCCGCGCCATCAACTTGCAAACGCTGCCCAAAACGCTTAGGCTGTTTTTGCGGTTGCACGCGGTCTGGCCTAGCGGCTTTGAAATGCTGGTAAGAACCGGCTATGTTTTTAGACGGCTGGGCCTGCTATGGCTGCTGCGTGTAAGCGGGCTTTTAAACCTGTTTGGCTTTGCCTGGCTCAAACATGCAAATGCCATTTTGCCCAAACGCCCAAGCACGCTTAAAAAACTGTTTAAAAAACAAAAAATTTGCCTCTCCCCGCAAGAAGCGCAAGTGGTCTATCTGCCTTCGTTTGAAGCTTCTTATATTACCCCGCAAACGGCTTTGCAAACGTGGCGTTTGCTGCAACCCAAAAAAACGTTTGTGTTAACAGAGCAAAGCACCGGTTTGTTTGAGTACCTGTATGGGGACAAAACCCTGGCACTTATACAATTAAAAAATTTGCTCACCCGCTGGGAAAAACTGTCCCCGCGCAAAAAACTGCCGCTTATTACCGACAGTATTGAACTTTATGGCTTTTTAAAACACAGCCCCGTTTTGTTTGCCACGCTCAAAGGCTGGCAAAAACGGGCGCAGGCCTTGGCAGAGCACGTGCAATTTGTTTCGGACTTACGCTTTGCCAAACCCGCCAACGTCAAACGCTGCGCGCTGGATAGTTCCACCGTGCTGTATCCGGCAGGGGAAGCAGCCGTACGCGCGCGAAAAATATTTAAGACACATTTTGGCAAAAATTTTGTAGAGTGTGAGTATAGCCACTATGCCATTGCGGCCGCGGGGCTGGCCTTTGTGCCCCAAACCCGCGCCGAAGAAATGGTGCTTGAAAACGTCAAGGACGTCGCACGGCGGCAGCTGCAAGAGGTATATTGCCTCTCTGGTTTGGCCGCTTTGGAGCTTAACGCCGCTTTGCGCCGGCATTATCCGCAGGCGCAGGCAAAGCATATGGTATTTTTGCAGGATGAGCCATGACTGAATTCAAGAACGACCCCCGGAAATTATCCGCCGACGAAAAGTTAAATCTTCTCGTCGAGTTCGGCGCGCGCATTTCCAGCGAGCTGCGCCTGGATAAACTTTTGGATATTATCGCCCAGCAGATTACCCGCATGCTGGACGTGGGCCGTTGCACCATTTATTTAAAAGACGCGGAAAAGAACGAACTTTGGTCCAAAATTGCCCAAGGCCGCGGGCTGGAACATACGGAAATACGCGTTCCGCTTAACGGCAACAATGTGGTGGCCATTGTGGCGCGCACCGGGCAAACCATCAATATGCCCAACGCCTACGAAGACCCCCGTTTTTCCATGGACGTGGACATGGTGACGGATTTCCGCACCCATTCCCTTTTAGCCGTTCCCTTAAAAAACAACTCCGGCAAAGTGCTGGGCGTTTTTCAGGTGGCAAACAAGGCAGACGGCACGCCTTTTGACAAAAAAGACGAAGGCATTTTGCTGCTTTTGGCCACGCTGGCAAGCAGCTCCATTGAAATTGCCAAACTGTATCAGGACGTGCATGTTTCCCAGCTGGAAACCATTTACCGTCTGGCCGTCACCGCCGAATACCGCGACCAGCAGGATACCCGCGCCCACTTAAAAAACATCAGCATTATTTCTTATTTGCTGGCGCTGGCGCTGGGCATGAACAAAAAAGAAGCCGAACTTATTAAAAACGCCAGCCCGCTGCACGACATTGGCAAAGTGGCCTTGGCCGACAATATTTTGCTTAAACCGGGCCGCCTGACGCCGGAAGAATTTGAAATCATGAAGTCGCACACCATTTACGGCGGGCGCATTTTGGAAGGGGCGCACTCTAAAGTGTTGCAAGTGGCGCACCGCATGAGCCTGTACCACCACGAAAAATGGAACGGCACCGGCTACCCCAAGGGGTTGAAAGGGGAAGATATCCCGCTGGAAGCGCGCATTATCACGGTGGCGGACGTTTTTGACGCGCTGTGCGTGTCGCGCGTGTACAAAAAAGCCTGGAAAACCGACGACGCCTACCTTTACATTTTGGGCGAAAGCGGCAAAGCATTTGACCCGCGCATTGTGGTAGCCTTTAAGAAAATTTATTCTTCCGTTCGCAAGTTGTATTTAAACCAAACACCGCAAAACACGGAAAGTGCCTCTGTGTCCCAAAAACCACCCGTACCCACTAAAGAAAAAAGCTCTTTGGAGGCTTAATTCCGTCAAAAAGTAATTTTACTTCAACACCATAAATTAAAACCGGATAATTTAAAATTATCACAACTCACAAATTCCTTCTCTGGAAAAAACTTTCAATCAATCTGTCTGACAAAATATCCTATGTGCAAAAAACATTTCTTTTGCTGGCAGAACTTTCCTTTTAAACTCCGCTTTAGTTTGTATTTCTTGTTGGCGGTTTTAGCCGTGTTCTCTCTTTTCCGCCTTGCCTTGTTTATCACGTATCAGCCGGTGTTTGCCAGTCTAACTATGCAAGAAAGCCTCATCGGTTTTTTGCAAGGCGTACGGTTTGATTTTTCTATTATTGCTTTATTTTTAGGCCCTCTGATATTGCTGTTCTTTCTTCCGTTCAAAACACCCAAATGGGGCCAATTTTGCTGGGTGGCTTTGTGCACGGTAAGCATACTTATGCTGATGTTGCTGACAGTAGATTTTATTTATTTCCCGCAGGCAAAACGCCACATGGCAGAAGAACTGTTTTTAGTCCGTAACGAATGGGGCTTCCTGATGCGCTATGCGTTAGATAATTTTTGGTGGGCCTTATTAGTGCTGCTTACATTATGGGCCGGCCTGACCTGGAGCGGCTGGTTGCTGATTAAAAAAAGATGGGCCCCTAAACCCACCCCGCTTTGGCAAACAATACTAATCTGTGTGCTGATTGCCGCGGTGGCGTTTACGGCCATACGCGGGAAACTGGGCCATGGCAAACCGCTTTCTATGCGCGATCTTCCCTCCATCTCGGCCAATACCACACAGTCTTCTCTTATGCTAAACGGCGTGTTTTCCTCTTATCATTCCTTGCGCAAAGGGGAAAGCTCCCCTTCTAACCCGATGGACGAAAATGAGGCCCTAATGCGTGCCCGCCACTTGCTGAGCAACCCAAAAGAAACTTTTATTTCTACACAATACCCTCTCATGCGACAAATAAAAGAGGTTCAAGCCGTACAACCCAAAAATATATTTATTGTTTTATTGGAAAGCTGGACCCCCAACTATGTGGATAGTTTTTCCGGTTCTTCTTTTGGGGTAACGCCCAATTTTGACCGCATAGCCAAGCAAGGTGTTAAATTTACCCATGCCTATGCCACCGGAGTACGCAGTATTTACGGGCTCTCGGCTACTTTTACCGGTGTGGCCCTTGTGCCGGGGCTGCCTCACTTTGCATACGGATTAGAACTCAACAATATTACCTCTTTGGCTAAAGCCTTGAACAAAAAAGGCTACTATACAGCGTTTATTCAATCTTCTTTGCGCAGTTCTTACCAAATGTGTAATATCACACAAAAAATATTCCGCATGCAGGAAAGTTTTGGCATGGAGGATATTCCCCGTCTGTTGGAATACCGCGAAGAACAAGACTTTGGCTATGATTATGATTTATTGCAGTTTGCCGCAGACAAAGCCCAAATGTCCGCACAAAAAGGCCAGCCCTTTTTTCTCTTCACGTTCACGGGCACAACGCATATTCCTTTCAGACAGACCACGCCAGAGTTTGACAAATATCCCCGTTCCAGCGAAGAAAACAACTATTTAAATACGCTGTTTTATTCGGACTATGCCATCGGGCAATTGCTGCGCCGCGCCCAAGAAGATGGTTGGCTTAAAGACACTATCTTTATTTTTATGGCAGACCATACGCTTGCTTCTGCACAAAAGACCGATGCCTTATACGAAAAATTTAATATTCCTTTTGTCATTTATGCACCCGGATTTTTAAAGGCCGACACCATAGATTACCCCGTATCTCAATTAGATTTAATCCCCACGCTCTATCACCTGCTGGCCATACAGGAGCCTTTTTCCTCTTTGGGCAATGACGCACTGGACCCCCATGCCCCTCATTTTGCTTTTATTTCCGAGGGGACAAATTTAGCCTTCATTGACGCCCAAGGTTTTGTGCGCCACAACCGTGCGCAACTGTCGCAATGTTCTTCTGACAAAGACAGCCCCCTCTGTCATAGCTTGAGCAAAGACTTGCTTTCCTTAGACAAAAGCGTTCTTTCCTTGTTTTCCAACAACCGCTGGTTTGCACCGGACGAGGCCGAAAATTAATACAATATAGTGTCCTTTTGGCTTTCAACCTTAAGTACAAATTTTGTTTTAAAAGAGGAAATGATGGACAAAAAGACCGTACTCGTCGGCCTGAGCGGAGGGGTAGACTCTGCCGCCGCGGCCATACTGCTTAAAGAACAAGGCTGGCACGTGATTGGCGCCACCATGCTGATTTGGGACCCTTCTTTGCCGGTGCCCAAGGGCGCGCACAACACAAACGCCTGTCTGTCCCCGGAAAAAGAAGACGTAAGCGAAATCCGCGCTTTGGCCGAAAAAATCGGCATAGATTATTTAACCGTGGACTGCCGCGAGCAATACCGCCAAGCGGTGCTGGACAATTTCCGCCAGGAATATGCCTGCGGGCGCACCCCTAATCCGTGCGTCATTTGCAACAGCGTCATTAAATTTGGCGTACTGCCCGCCGCCGCGCACGCCCAAGGCATTGCCTTTGACAAATTTGCCACCGGCCACTATGCCCGCATCAGCCAAGACCCGGCAAGCGGGGACTTTTTGCTTCGCACCGCCAAAGACCTTTCCCGCGACCAAAGCTATTTCTTGCACCGGTTGACCCAACAGCAACTGGCGCATATTTTGTTTCCGCTGGGGGAAATGCATAAAAGCGAAATCCGCGATATAGCCCGCCGTCACGGGCTGGCCGTGGCCGACAAGCAGGACAGCCAAGACTTTTATTGCGGCGATTACAACGACCTGCTTAACTTCCCCAACAAACCCGGCGACATGGTCCTGCGCGACGGCACCGTCATCGGCCGCCACAGCGGCATTTGGGGTTATACCATAGGCAAACGCAAAGGCCTGGGCTTAAGCGGCTTTAAAGAGCCCATGTATGTGGTGGGCATAGACGCGGCACAAAACCGCGTGATTATCGGCCCCAAAGCAGATTTATATTCCGCCTCTTTGAAAGCCGACCAAATGAGCTGGACGCGCGGCCACGCCCCGGCGGAAAAATTTGAAGCGCATATCAAAATACGCAACCTGCACCATGCGGCACCTGCCAGCGTTATTGTCAGCGCAGACGGCAAAAGCATTGCGGCCACGTTTAAAGAGCCGCAGTTGTCCGTCACGGCCGGGCAAAGCGCCGTTTTGTATGACGGGGACGTGGTGCTGGGCGGCGGCATTATTTTGTAAATACAGATGAGCAGATTTTTTGCTCCAAATAAGCTATAATATATGTACCTAAGAAGGAAGAGTGATTTTCCTTTTCGCCGCGTGCAAACGGGGCGGAGGGTTTTTCGCTCTTAAATTGGAAAAACACATGTACGCAATTATTGAAACTGGTGGAAAACAGTACTGGGTGAAACCCGGTCAAGATCTGCAGGTTGAAAAGCTGGACGCGGAAGCGGGCGCCAATGTGGAGCTGAAAGTGCTCTGGGCCGCTGACGAAGAAGGTACCTCGGCAGATACCAAGGCGAATAAAAACGCCAAGGTCACCGCTCAAGTGGTCAAACATTTGAGAGGTCCCAAAATCCTGGTATTCAAAAGAAGACCCAAAAAAGGCTACGAAAGAACGCGCGGCCACAGACAGGATTTAACGCAAATCAAAATCACCGACATTACGCTCGGGTAACTGGAGAGAGGATAAACTATGGCACATACAAAAGCACAAGGTTCTTCCTCTAACGGAAGAGACAGCCACGGCCAACGCTTAGGCGTCAAACGCTTCGGTTCCCAGTTCGTGCGCGCCGGTGAAA
>CALUQA010000036.1 GCA_944322775.1 uncultured Elusimicrobiales bacterium | reverse complement strand
GGAGTTTACGTACAGCGAAAGCAATGCCTGCGCGCACTGCGGTATCGGATTTTCGGAGTTGGAGCCGAGGCTGTTTTCTTTCAACTCCCCCTACGGGGCCTGCCCCGAATGCAACGGGCTGGGTATTAAAATTCAAATTGCCGAAGATTTGGTCGTGCCCGACCCGACGCTTTCCATCAATCAGGGCGCCATTGCCGCGTGGGACAACCCCGTCACCACCCGCACCCACCGCTGGAAAACGTCTTGGAGCGGTTATTATTACGACATTTTAAAACAAGTGTGCCGCCATGCCAAAATCAACATGAACACGCCTTGGAACAAACTTTCCAAAGCCCAGCGCGACTTGCTGCTTTACGGCTCCGGAGAGGCGCATTATACGTCGGTCATTTCCGGCACGGACCAACACTTTGAAGGCGTAATCACCAACCTCAGACGCCGCCACGACGAAAGCGAAAGCGAATTTGTAAAAGAAGAAGTGTACAACCGCTTTATGCGCGAAATCACCTGTCCCGTCTGCCAGGGCAAACGCTTAAAACCCGAAGCCTTGGCCGTGTACGTGGGCGGCAAAAACATTGCGCAAATTTGCGCGATGCAAGTGTCGGAAGCGATGAATTTCTTTAACAACTTGCAGCTGGACGACAAGGAAAAAATCATCGCCAAAGACGTGCTGAAAGAAATTAAAGCGCGGCTTGAATTTTTAAACAGCGTGGGGCTTTCTTACCTGACGCTGGAGCGCAAAAGCCAGACGCTTTCGGGCGGGGAATCGCAGCGCATTCACCTGGCCACGCAAATAGGCTCCGGCCTGACGGGCGTGCTGTATGTGCTGGACGAGCCGACCATTGGGCTTCACTCGCGCGACAATGACCGCCTGATTGCTACGTTAAAAGAACTGCGCGACCTGGACAATACGCTTATTATCGTGGAGCACGACAAAGACACCATTTTGGCTTCCGACTGGGTGGTGGAGCTGGGCCCCGCCGCCGGCGAACACGGCGGACAGGTTGTAGCGCAAGGGCCGACGCAGGAGTTTTTAAAAGACCCCAACTCTTTGACGGCCTCTTATTTAAACGGACGGCGCTGCATTTTGCCCCCCGCCAAACTGCGCAAGGGCAACGGCAAATACATAGAAATTGTCGGCGCCAAACAATTCAATCTTAAAAACATCAACGTCAAAATCCCGCTGGGCAAAATGGTGTGCGTAACCGGCGTGTCCGGCAGCGGCAAAAGCACGCTGGTGCACCAAATTTTATACAAAGCCTTAGCCCAAAAGTTTTACCACGCCAAGGACGTCCCCGGCGAGCACAAAACCATTAAGGGGCTTGAAAATATAGACAAGGTCATCATCGTGGACCAGGCCCCCATCGGCAAAACGCCGCGTTCCAACCCAGCCACGTATATCGGGCTTTTTACGCATATCCGCGAACTGTTTGCCGAAATGCCCGAAGCCAAACGCCGCGGCTATAAAGCGGGGCGCTTTTCCTTTAACGTCAAGGGCGGCCGCTGCGAAAAATGCCAGGGCGACGGTATTTTAAAAATTCAAATGCAGTTCCTGCCCGACATTTACGTAAAATGCGAAGAATGCAACGGCAAGCGCTTTAACGAAGACACCCTGCAGGTAACTTTTAAAGGCAAAAACATTGCCGACGTGCTGGATATGAGCGTGTCCCAGGCACTGGAATTTTTTGACAGTATCCCCAAAATAAAACGCTACCTGCAAACGCTTAACGACGTGGGCCTGGGCTACATTAAATTGGGCCAGGCGGCCACCACGCTTTCTGGCGGGGAGGCGCAGCGCGTCAAGCTGGCTGACGAACTTTCCCGCAAGGGCACAGGCAGAACGCTGTATATTTTGGACGAGCCCACCACCGGCCTGCACTTTGCCGACATTGACAAACTGTTAAACGTCTTGCACGGGCTGGCCGACCGCGGCAACACGGTGCTGATTATTGAGCATAATTTGGACGTGATTAAAACGGCAGACTGGGTGATTGACCTGGGGCCCGAAGGCGGCGACAAGGGCGGGCAAATCGTCTGCGAGGGCACCCCGCGCGACGTGGCGGCCTGTGCGGCCTCCTACACCGGCAAATACTTAAAGCCCGAACTGGAGCAGGCAGACGCCTTCCGCGCTGCGCATAGTGCCGGTGCGGTGCAAAATAACGCGTTAACACGGACCAAGAAAAAATAGTATGAAAGACAAAATCCACAAAACCAATGCCGCGCGCCACTTGGACGAAATGGGCATTGCCTATGAATTAATTCCCTACGAAGTGGACGAAGAAAACCTAAGCGCCCAGCATGTGGCCGCGTCTTTGGGACAAAACCTGGAACAGGTTTACAAAACCCTGGTGTTAAAAGGCGACAAAACGGGCTTTTTTGTTTGCGTCATTCCGGGCGCGGCGGAATTGGACTTAAAGGCCGCCGCCCGCGTAAGCGGCAATAAAAGCTGTGAAATGCTGCACGTCAAAGACCTTATGCCCGTCACCGGCTACATTCGCGGCGGTTGCAGCCCGCTGGGCATGAAAAAACATTTTCCCACCTTTGTGCACGAAGACTGCATTTTATGGGACTTTATTTATGTAAGCGCCGGCAAACGCGGCCTGCAGCTAAAAATCAACCCGCAGGATTTACTGCGCGCTTCCCACGCACAAACGGCGGCGCTGACGGCCTAGGACCTAGGTCCTTTTATTTTCTTACATAGGTCCAAAGGCCCTGGCAGGGCAGGATTTCTTTTCATATTATAAGAACATACTACGATACAGAGGCACTTATGAATACCAATAAAATTTTGTTTGCAGTCTTGTCTTTCTCGCTAGCCGCAACAACGGCTTTAGCTCAAAACACCGTTCAAAACCAGCAGAAAGCAGAAAAGATTGACCAAGCATTAACGGCTGCCATGGAACATTACCCGCAGGACAGCGCCGTGGCATATGTTAACATTGCTTTGCTAAGGAACGAAGTGGAAGACACCCTGCAGGCCAATGCACGGGTGCCGTATGAAACCTTATATAAAAAATTAAATCCCGTCATTTCCCACTATTTGTTTTATCGCTTGCAAAAGACGCCCCTTTCCGAAGAAGAAACCAACACCTTAATGCAAGCGTTTGACAAAGTAAGCCAGCAAAACCAAAGCATTATTCGCATGATTATCAACTCAGCCAATATTCGTGCGGTTACGGCACAGGAAACGTACGAAAAAATGCAAGCTTATATAGAACGGCAAAAACAACTGCCCTATTTTTCCGATTTAAAAGCCTCTGAGAATATGTTTCCGGATTGGATGATTGAACTGTTGGGCCCCGAAAGAATGAGCAATCTGCTCAAGCAACTTTTTGCCCAACGCCTGGCCGAACGGCCCTTTTCGGAAACGGAAAGCAAAGTAATTGCCTTTAAAATGAACCTCTCCGACCAGAACACACGCTTAATGGAAAGTCTATTAAGAGGCCTTTATTAAAAACATTTAAAAAGTCCTATAAATTTATAGGACTTTTTTATAAAGCTTTCTGGGCCCAAAGACACTGTTTTTACAAACTAATTTTTTTTATATTAAAGAAAGAAGGAAAACTTTTTAGAAGTAAACAAGGTATAAACAATGAACAAAATTAAATGGATGTCGCTGACTCTTATTGCTGTATGTATTTCCGCCTCTGCTTTTGCTCAATCCACAGAGGCTCTGCAAACTGCCAAATTTACAAAAGCGCTGGAAAAAGCCGCTTTAAATGCCAAAAAGAATACCTGCATCTATTGTGGCAAAGCCATTGCAGCACCCGGCCAACACTGCTCTGCTCAAGGCTATGTGGGTCTGTGCAGCACCCAAAAAGCCGAACCGCAAAAAGATACCGTTGAAGCCCCGGCTACCCACTGCCCCGTTTGCGGCGAAAAACTGAGCATTGACGAGCGCTTCCACGGTGCCAAACACGTTTGTCCGAAAAGCGAAGAAACCGCTGCCCCGGTGTGCGCCTATTGCAACGAGCCTATTGAATATGCCCACCAACACTGCGCCGCCCAGGGCTATGCGGGTCTGTGCAGCCCCAAAAAAGCAGAAACGCAAAACAATACCGTTCAGTCCCCGGCCAGCATCTGCCACATTTGCGGTGCAGAACTGACTATTGATGAACGCTTTCACGGGGTCAAACACGTTTGCCCCAATGCTAAAGAAACCGATTCGGACAACAAAACGGCCCCTGCCAAACATAAAAGATATTGCATCTATTGCGGGGAAGAAATTCTCTCTCCTTCTCAGCATTGTTCTGCGTCGGGCTATAACACGCTCTGCACCGAAATCTGCCCGCAATGCGGTCTGAACCTGCGCGATCCCAAGAACTTGGGTTCCGACGGCGTGCACCGCTGCAACCTGGATAAATGCATGCGTTTGAAACCGGTGCCGGTTAAAAAATAAATTTTTGACTTTCTTTTTCCCCTCCCCTTGTGGGAGGGGTTTTTTATGTCCTTTTTTGTGCACTAAGAAGACAACCACGCCTAATTTTTTGCATTTTTCCGCCCATACCGCCTCTTCGTGTGCTATACTGTATATATCCTTTGCCCTTCAAAGGGAGGTTTTTTATGTATGTAAGCGTATGGAAGCGCTTTTGGGCTTTTATGATTGACTTGGTCGTATTTGTCCTATTATTTATCATTTTGGCCCAATTGCTGGACGAATTTACCGTATCGTTGGTGTTGGTGGTCATTATTTGGCTGTATTATGCTCTGCTTGAAAGCTCCCCTTGGCAGGCCAGCTTGGGCAAACGCGTAATGGGGCTTAAAGTGGTGGACAAACGCGGACGGCGCTTGTCTTTTGGCAAAGCCACCAAACGGTTGCTTTCCCGCGTGGTGACAAACCTGACTTTTTATTTTGGCTTCTTTACGGCCGCTTTTGACAAGCACAAAGAAACACTGCACGACAAAATGAGCAAAAGCCTGGTCATTGCCAAAGATGCCGAGTTTAACCCCGACGACTATCCCGAAGAACCGGAACACCACGATTTAACACTAATGACGGTGGTATCTGTGTTGCTGGCGCTGGTGTTTGTGGCGGGACTTTTGTGGCTGGTGGTGCTGCCGCAATATCAAAAAATAGGCGACAAAGTGCTGGCCTCTGCCATTATTGACAATTTGACTTTGGCCGCCAAAAACCGCCCGGCCCGCTTGAAAGCCGCCCAAGGCGGCCCGGAAGTGTGGCTGAAAAGCTACAGCGGCTGCCTCAGCGACGAAAAAGACCCGCTTACCCTGCAATGCAACGGCTATGCCATGACCTTGCAGCCCGAGGGCATTTCGGCCGTCAGCCGCCTGTCCAACTGGCAGCAATACACGCTGTTTATGTCCTATCAAACGGGGCGCATATCCTGCACGGCAGAAAGCCCGCAAGCGCAAAAATTCTGCCAAGAGCTTAACCTGCGCTAAACTTTCTCTATACAAGCAAACCAGGCAGGGCCTTTCTTCTAAGGAAAGGCCCTGTTTGACGTTAAAAAGTGCTATGATATAACTATGATTATTGATGACGAAAAACTGCAACGAACTTTGGAAAAAGCCAAGTCCCATACGGACTCCGAAGTGACGGAAATTTTAAATAAAGCCAAACAACTCAAAGGAATCACGCTGGAAGAAGCGGCCGTCCTTTTAAACATTACCGACCAGAAACTGATGCAAAAGCTCTTTGACGCGGCCAAATACGTCAAAGAAGCCATCTATGGCAACCGTATTGTTTTATTTGCCCCCCTTTATATTTCAAATATTTGCACCAACGAATGCGTCTATTGCGCCTTTCGCAAAAGCAACACCACCCTTAAACGCCACGCCAGCACCAAGGCAGAAATTGAACAGGAAGTCACCGCCCTTTTGCAGCAGGGCCACAAACGTATTTTGATGGTGGCCGGCGAAGCTTACCCCGGCGGCGGTTTGCAATATGTGTATGACAGCATTAAAGCCATTTACGATACCCGCTGGAACGGCCAAAATATCCGCCGCGTAAACGTAAACATCGCCCCGCTGGTGCAGGAAGAATTTGAACAGCTCAAAAAATGCGGCATCGGCACCTATCAGCTTT
>CALUQA010000035.1 GCA_944322775.1 uncultured Elusimicrobiales bacterium | reverse complement strand
AATGCCGCCATGGTCGGTGCCGGGCACCCAGTAGGCTTCCTGCCCGAACATGCGGTGCGCGCGGATAAGCGCGTCCTGCAACGTGTCGTTAAGGGCGTGGCCCATGTGCAAAGCGCCGGTGATGTTTGGCGGCGGAATGACGATGACAAAAGGTTTTTTGGATTTATCTACTTTGGCGGAAAAAAGTTTGGCTTCCTGCCATTTGTTGACTAGTTTTTCTTCTACTTCTTTGGGTTCGTACGCTTTAGGCAGCATGATTATGTTCCTTCGGTTTTGAATTTGCGTGATGTGACTTCACGCGTAACCTATATATATTTTAGCAATTTAATGAGCACCAGGCCGTAAAAAAGCCCCCGGCTGAGCGGGGGCTTGGATTAAGGCTTGCGGGGAAGGGGCATTAAGCGGCAGCTTTCAAAAATATCCAGGTTTTTGTCGTAAGCGGTGCTATCCACTTCCATAAGTGAGAGCAACGAGTGAGAAATATTGTCGTGTGAGAAATGCTCTTTGGCGGCTTTTTCTTTCAGACAATCATAATCCACATGGTCAAACTTTTTCATGTTTTCGCTCATCCACAAAATCATGGGTACGGTGATTTGCTCTTCCGGGGCTATAGAATAGGGCAGCCCGTGCAAATACACGCCGTTTTCCCCCAAGGATTCCCCATGGTCGGACACGTATAAAAGGCCGCTTTCATAATCGGGGAATTTTTTAAGTATGTCAATGACCGAAGAGACAATGTGGTCCACATACAAAATAGTATTGTCGTAGGTGTTTACAATCTGCTCTTGGGTGCAGGTTTGTATGTCTTCGGTGTCGCAGGTGGGGGTAAACTTTTTAAACTCCGGCGGATAGCGGCGGAAATAGGTGGGCCCGTGACTGCCAATGGTGTGCAGCACGATAAAGGCATGGTCGCTCTTTAAGTTGGCCAAATAATCCTCCAGCCCTTCCAGCAGGATTTCGTCGTGGCAATAGGTCCCGTCGCAAAAGCGTTTGTCTTTTACGTCCATTTCCACGTTGGGAATGCGCTGACATACGCCTTTGCAGCCATTGTCGTTTTCTTTCCACAAAATGTCATAACCGGTTTGCTGCAAAAGGTCCAGCAGGTTTTCGGTATATTTGGCATCGGTGGGTTTAAAGTGTTTGCGCCCGGTGAAAGAAAAAATGGCCGGCACAGAAAAAGCAGTAGCCGTCCCTGCCGATTGCACATGGGCGAAGTTGACAATGTCCTGCTTTTTCAGTTCGGGGTTGGTTTCCCGCTCATATCCGTTTAAAGAAAAGTTCTTTGCGCGGGACGTTTCGCCCAAGATAAGGATAAATACGGTTTTGCCTTCATCTGGGTAAGGCACGTGGGCGGCGTTTTCGTCCAAGCGGGTAAAGGGGCGTTTGTTTTGGTGTTCAATTTGAAAATAGCGCACGGTGGCATAAATGTAGTTCAGCGGAATGACCAAACGGCGGATTTGCTGGTTGTTGCGCCCGAAAGAAGCATAGGTTTTGTATACAAACGGAGTAAGCACCAGCAGGCACAAGAGCAAAATGCCGCAGCGGGCCAAGCGGGCGGCGGTTTCTTTTAAAAAGGGTTTAAACGTAATGCGCACGCGGGAGAGTAGCACCGCCGGCAAAATGCCCAGCACGCACAGCCAGGTAACCGAGCGCAGGGTGATAAGGTCTTTTACCTCCCCGGGGTTGGTTTCAAAGGTGTTACGTATCATGTCTGCATCAATAAAAACGCCAAACTGATAAGACAGATAGTTTACCCCGGCGGAAATAATAAGCAGCAAAATAAAAAGCGGTTTGCCCACATAAGGCAACAGCAAAATGCTAAAAGACCAGTACAGCAGCGTAAAAATCAGCACGGGAATGGAAAACAAAAATATCCAATCCGAAAAGCCGTTTAATTGTATGTGAGCAAAAATATAATGCCAAAAACTGATGTTTAAAAAAAGCAAAAAATAAGCGGCCAAAGCAGCCGTTAGTTTTTGGGAAGAGACCGTCGGTTTTTGCAAAAGGGAGTGTAGTATTTTTTTCATAACAGGACCTCTGGGCAGGTACTATAATTTTACCAATATTAGACTTACTTGACTAATCCTTTCTTATCTGGCAAAGAAACGCAAATTATGCGACAATATGTATATGCAAGAAAACAAAGACATTGTTTCTTCCGCCAAGGTGGTGGAGGCCGAAGTGCTGGACGAAAACGGCCGCCCTATCGGAGAGGAAGAAAAAAGAGAAAAACTGGAAGAACACATGGCCCGCGCCGGCTTTTTGGCCGGGTTTGTGGCGCTTGCTTTCAGCGTGATTATGATTTTGGTTACCGCCGTGGTAACCGTGTTTATTGTGCTGCCTTTAATGCTTTTGGGGCGGCTTTTGGGCATGCAAATAAAAACCTTTCGCAGATAACCTTGACAAAAAAAAGGCCCCGTCGGGGCCTTTTTTACAGATACAGTATTTTAAAACCTAACATCAACTCCCAGTCCTGCGAGTATTTGTTGCCGGCTAAATGCCACCCGCCGCGCACATATACCGAAGAACCCACATTAATCATGGTGCCCAGTTCAAACTCTCCAAGCAGTTCCGCTTCCCCGGGGTTTTTATAATCTACGGTATAGCGGGGGTCAAACTCAAAATACCATTCGTCGGGGAACATAAAGCCAAAAATCATGCGGTAGCGGCTTTCGTTAATATCGTCGCGGTCGCTTTGCCCGGCAATGGAAAAAATATGGCGGTATTCCGTTTCCACAAAGAACCACGGTGCCAGCTGCCACACCAAAAACACTTCCGGCTCGGCCACCACTTTGCCGTCGCCCAGGGTGTCGTGGCTGGCAGTCGGCCAGACAATTTCTGCCCCGAAGCCATAGGAAAAAACTTTGTCGGGAAAATATTGAGTATAAATAAAAGAAGTCATAATATCACCCAGGCCTTTGTGGGAGATGTCCCCTTCGCTGTAGCGCGAAAGCGGAATTTCCGCCCCGAACTTCCAGTGTTTGTTTAGTTTAAAGGTGGGTTTTATTTCCAGCGTGGCCATGGTTTGGTTGCGGCTGTCGTCTTTGGCTTTAAAGCGCGGTTTTAGCTCCAATGAAGTTACGTTTTCCGTGGGCAAAACGCCGTGGACATAAAGTTCTTCTTGCAGTTGTGCGCACGCCGGCAAAGCCCAAAACGCCAACGCCGCGCAGCAGAGTGCTCGTTTAAACATGTTTACTCCGTTATGATAAGAATAAGGTTGCGGGCAGGAAGCCTTACAACAGTTAAATTTTAGCAAAAACCGCTTTTTTCTCTCAAACAAAGCCCCGAAGGCGGTGAGTAAATTAATATAATAATAAAGAAGAGCCTACCCTTGGCGGAGGCTGCTTTGGTGTATAAACTAAACGTTGTTTCATCAGGCTTCGCTTTATGCGCGCCCAGATGCAAGGAGTTTTATGCTGCTGACGTTGGACATTGGCAATACGCAAATTTTTGCGGGCGTATTTGCCAAAGAGGACTTATTGCTTCGCTTCCGCAAAACTTCCAAAAATATTTTTACTTCCGATGAACTGGGGCTTTTTTTGCGTTTGATTTTGCGCGAAAACGGCATCAATTTGGCAGACATTAAAGACGTGGCGGTTTCTTCCGTCGTGCCGGACGTTTCGCGCACGGCGGCCATTGCCTGCGAACGTTATTTTGCCAAAGACCCTTTTTTTGTGCGTGCCGGCATTAAAACCGGACTAAAAATTAACACCGCCTACGGCCAAAAGCTGGGGGCGGACCGCTTGGCAGACGTCGCCGCGGCCCAAAAAGCATTCCCCGGCGAAAATCTGCTGGTGATTGATTTTGGCACAGCCAATACGTATGACGCTTTGTCTAAAGATAAAGAATATAAAGGCGGTGCCATTACCCCCGGGTTGGGCACCGGGCTGAAAGCGTTGTGCCAGCACACGGCTTTGCTTCCCAAGGTGGAAATTATCCGCCCGGAAAAAGCCGCCGCCTTAAGCACGGAAACGCAAATGCAGTCCGGCCTGTATTACGGACAATTGGGCGAAATAAAAGAGTTTATTTACCGCTTTAAAAGAGAAGTTTTTGCCGGAGAAACTTTCCGCGTGGTGGCCACGGGCGGTTTTGCCCGCATGTTTGAAGCCGAAAAAGTATTTGACGTATATGACCCCGATTTAGTTTTGCGCGGCATTAAAGTGTTGTGGAAATATAACCAAATGCCCGAAAAACGCAAAGGAGGCCCCCGTGCACGGTAAAAATATTTTGTTTATGATGAGCGCTTCCGTGGCGTGTTTTAAAGCGTGTGCGGCCGTGTCTGCCTTGGTCAAAAAAGGCTGTCAAGTGCAAACGGCTCTTACGCCAAATGCTTTGCAATTTATCGGGCCTGCCACCCTGCAGGGGTTAACGGGTCGGCCGGTGTATTGGGATATGTTTGCCCCGCGCCAATGCGGCACGGAACATATTTCTTTAAGCAAATGGGCCGACTGCACGGTGCTGTGTCCGGCTTCGGCCGATGTGATTAACAAAATGGCTGCCGGCGTGGCAGACGACTGCGTAACCACGCTTTTTTTGGCGCATGACTTTGCCAAACCTTTTGTGTTGGCCCCGGCCATGAACAGCCGTATGTTTCTGCACCCTGCCACGCAAAAAGCCCTGCAAACGCTGCGCGGCTGGGGCGTGCACGTGCTGGAAGCGGAAAGCGGTCATTTGGCCTGCGGCGATGACGGCCCCGGCCGTTTAGCCGAACCCGCCGCCGTGATAAAGAAAATAGAGGAACTGCTGGCATGAAGGTGCTTATTACCTCCGGCGGCACGGCCGAACCGGTGGACGGGGTGCGGTGTCTGACAAATTTTAGCACCGGGCACACGGGGGCTGTGCTGGCTAACGCGTTTAAAGGTTTGGGGGCGGAGGTGCTTTTGTTGCGTGCGGCCCAGGCTGAGCCTGCCCCTAACGTGCGGCAAGAAATCTTTAGCGATTTTAAAAGTTTGGACGAAGCCCTGCGGCGCTTATTGGGTCAAGAAACGTTTGATTTGGTCGTCCACGCCGCCGCCGTGGCCGATTTTACCGTTGGGCGTGTGGAAATAGACGGAAAATTGTTTTCCCCGGCCGATTTGCCCAAAATCACTTCCGGTTCGTCGGTAAAATTGCACTTGGTGCCTACATATAAAATTATAGACCGCTTGCCTTCTTATGCCTGCCGGCGCCCTTTTATTGTGGGCTTTAAACTTACCAACGGTTGCCAGGCACCACAGGCAGCCCAAGCGGCCTTAAAAGTGAAGGCGGACCTGGTGGTGCAAAATGATTTAACGGATATACGCCAAGGAAAACGTTTGTTTACGCTGTTTTGCCAAGGGGAAAAAGTGCAGCAAATAGAAGGAACGACGGCCTTGGCAAAGTATTTGGCCGAGGAAACAAGTAGAAGAAGTTTTTCAAATTAATCCTAATTTGATATAATTTATTTACTTCCTCAGGACAATCCCTTTTGGAGAGGTGGCCGAGCGGTTTAAGGCACAGTCCTGGAAAGACTGCATACGGGAAACCGTATCGAGAGTTCGAATCTCTCCCTCTCCGCCATTTAAAAGCCCGCTTAAAGCGGGCCTTTTTATTTGTGGCCAAAGTGGCGGTAATGGCTGTCAGGTTGGCAAGTTCCCAACGATTATCAAACAAAAAAACCGGGTTAAGCCCGGTTTTTATTATTTAAGCGTTCTGTTTTAAACAGGGGTTTGCAATAGCTGAGCGTTGGGCTAAAAAAGCACAGCATGCGGATAATACAGCACAAATCACAAAAGTAATGCCCGTGGAGAGCAAAATATTGCCAAGCCCAACAAGCGGGGATACCAAACTGCCCGCCAAAAAGCCCGAGGCCCCCAACAGAGCGGAAGCCGAGCCTGCCTGTTTGCGTGCGCTGTCCATTGCCAGCGTGGTAGAAGCGGTAAAAGACAGTCCCATCGTGAATAGCAGGGCAAACAACAACCCTTCAAATATCCATACCGATACGTCGGTCAATAGTCCCAGTGCCAATAACACGCCAAAAAGCAGCATGCCGCCACAACTGATTGCTACACAATTTTCCTGCCGTTTAAATTTGACGGAAAACCCGGCCCCTACACCAATGGCGACGGCGTTTGCCGCAAAAAAGAAACTAAACGCCAACGGCGAAAAGCCGTAATGTTGCTGAATAATAAACGGCGAAGCGGCAATATAGCCAAACAAAATGCCTTGCGCGCAGGCCATTTGCAGCGTATAAAAAACATATTTTTTGTTGGAAAACAAAGGCTTAAACAAACGGAAAGTTTTAAGCAGTTTTTCTTTGGAACGTTTGGTGTGGGAAAGCGACTCTTTAAAATGTACGCACGCGGCGCAAAGCAAAATGCCGATAATAAACAAAACGGCAAAAATGCCTCTCCAGCCGACGGCCCCCACCAAAAATCCGCCCAGCACCGGTGCTGCCACCGGGGCAATGCCGTTAATGGCGCCCACGATGGCCAAGGCTTTGGCCAGGTTTTGACCTTTAAATTTATCCGTGGCAATAGAGCGGGAAATAACGATGCCGCCCGCCGCGGCAATGCCCTGCACAAAACGCAAGACTACAAAACAGAGGATATTGGGGGCAAAAATGCAGCCCAGCGTGGCCGCCAAAAATAGTCCCATGGAAAGCAAAAGCGGCAAGCGGCGGCCATATTTGTCGCTCAGCGGCCCAAACAAAATTTGCCCGGCCGCCAAGCCTAGCATGGAAAACGTCAGCCCCAGCTGCACCCAGGAGGTGGAGGTGGAAAAGTATTCTGTCATCGCCGGTAGGCTGGGCAAATACATATCTGTTACAAACGGCCCAAAAGCCGTCAGCATGCCCAAAAAAACAAATAAAAACAAGGCCGAATT
>CALUQA010000034.1 GCA_944322775.1 uncultured Elusimicrobiales bacterium | reverse complement strand
GTCACCCTTCCGCCCCGCCGGAAGACCCCCCGGAAGGGAACGGAAAAACCATTAGTTAAACCGCATAAAACCGCCCGGGTTTTTATACCTCGGGCGGTTTTTTGGTGCTTTTTTCAAAACGTTGTATTTCCTGCACAATGCCGGCCGTCAGCACGGCGGTGGTGATGGCAAAGAGCATCAGCCCCAGGGCCACGGTGCAAATGGCAATGGCTTTGCCAAAATAGGTAATGGGCACAATGTCGCCATAACCCAGGGTGGTAAAGGTTTCCGCCGACCACCACAGCGCGTCCAGCATGTTTTTAAACACTTCCGGCTGGGCCACGTGCTCCACTCGGTAAATGGTAAAAGCGCTCCACACCCACAGCATTAAAATAAACGCACCGCAAATCATCAGTTCCGACTTCTTTTTTGAAATGACCGTGTCCATCAGTTCAATGGCGTTAGTATAGCGCATGAGCATTAAAATGCGAAAAACGCGCAGCATGCGCAGGTAGCCCACCCCCAAAATAAAAAAAGGCGATATGGCCAAAAGGTCAATAAGCATCAGCGGGGTGAGCATGTATTTAATGCGCCCGGCAATGGGGCGGCTGTAACGAGGGTCGGCCGTGCAGGTAATCAGGCGCAGGGCGTATTCCAGGGCAAAAACAAAACTGATAAACAAATCGGTATGCAGTATCCAGCGCTTTAGCACGGGGCTGGCGTCGTTGAGGCTTTCAATAACGTCTATGGGCACGCTGAGCAAAATCAGCAGAATGATAAAGCTGTTGATGGCATAGGTCAGTTTACTGCGGTGGCTGAACTGAAGTGTATTATAAACGGCGTGTTTCACGCGGGTCATATTCCCCCCTTTATTTAAACACAGGGTAATAAATTAGCCGGCCGTCGGGCAAGATTTTTTTAGGGCTACTCCTGCGCGGGGGCTTGGGTGGAAAAATGCACGGCCGCGATTTCTTTTACGTTGCTGTCCATTTGGTCCCCGATATTTTATATGATAGCAGGTATGAACGAAGCGATAAATTTAATTAAAAACGCCCGCCGCGGCGTGGCTTTTACGGGGGCCGGTGTATCGGTGGAAAGCGGCATTCCGCCCTTTACGGGCAAAGGCGGCCTGTGGAACCAGTACGACCCCAAATTTATAGAGTTGGACTTTTTTTACGCCAACCCCAAACGCAGCTGGGAAGAAATGAAAAAAATATTTTTCGGCTGTATGGAAGAAGCTCAGCCCAACAAAGCCCATAAAGTGATTGCCGCGCTGGAGGCCCGCGGCGGCTTTGCCGGCGTGATTACGCAAAATATTGACGGCCTGCACCAAAAAGCCGGCAGCAAAAACGTGCAGGAATTCCACGGCACTATCCAGCATATGCACTGCATAGAATGCGGGCGCAAATACCAAACCGAAGACGTAAATTTGGACACATTGCCCCCCACATGCCTTTGCGGCGGCGTGCTTAAGCCCGATTTTGTATTTTACGGGGAAGGCATTCCCCCGGCGGCGTATCAGGCCTCGGTGGAAATGGCCTCTAATGCCGACGTGGTGCTTATTGTGGGCACGGCCGGGCAGGTAATGCCGGCGTGCAGTTTGCCGCTTTTAGCCAAGGAACACGGGGCCAAAATTATAGAGGTTAACACCCTGCCTTCGGCATATACCAACGGCGTGAGCGACTATTTTTTCCAGCAAAAAGCAACGGAGTTTTTTGCCGAGCTGGAAAAGCATTTATAAAACTTTGCAAGCCAATGGGTGCTTGCACAGCTTTAAAACAAAAAACCCCGCTTGACGCGGGGTTTTTTATGAGTAGTAAGATTAAAGTGCGGCGTTTTGAGCGGCCACCTGGTCTTCGGTTTCTTTCATGGCCTGCAGGGTCATATCCAGCAGTTTGTCCAAGTCCCAGCCCAACATTTGCGCGCCTTGCTTAATAACGTCGCGCGAGCAGCCGGCGGCAAATTTTTTATCCTTAAATTTCTTTTTCAGGCTGCTAAGTTCCATGTCTTTGGTGCTTTTGGAAGGCCGCATGCGCGCCGCCGCCCCGATAAGGCCGGTCAGCTCGTCGCTGGCAAAAAGCACTTTTTCCATTTCGTGCTGCGGGGCCACGTCGCTTACAAGGCCGTAGCCATGGCTGCACACGGCGTGCACCAGGTCGTCTTCTGCGTTAATTTCTTTTAAAAGTTCCGGGGCTTTTTTGCAGTGCTGGTCGGGATACTGTTCAAAGTCAATATCGTGCAGCAGGCCGCACAGGGCCCAAAAGTCCGCTTCGGCGCCGTAACCCAGTTGATTGGCGTAATAGCGCATGACGGCTTCCACCGTCAGCGCATGCAGCAGGTGAAAGGGCTGCTGATTGTATTTTTTAAGCAGGGCCAAGGCCTGCTCTCTGGTAATGTGCGTAGTTGGCATACTGTTCCTCAAACTAAATTAAAACGGAAGCCAGGTGTATTCGTCCTGCATAAACACAAGCACGGTAGGATCTTTAAACATGGCTTCTTTTAAAAACTTTTTCTTTAAGCTGGGGCGCACCGTGGTGGAACTGTAGATGGCTTTATTGTAGTTTGGAAAATAGGCTTTTAAATAAGGATATTTGCCCAAACTGCCGGCAATGGCAAAAGGCTGATAGCGGCGCACCAGTTCTTCCATTTGGGCGTTTAATTGGGCACGTTTTTCGCTGTTGCCGTCGTCTTCGTTAAAGCCGTCGATAACCGAAAGCAAAATGGGAAAGCCGTTTTTGTTTAGCAATTCCGGCGTTTGCCCCGCTGCAGTTTCAAACAACATACGACGTGGGCTAATATTAAAATGGCTTGCCGCTTCTTTTAAGTGGTCTATATCTTTTTGGTTTAAATCCGTTTTTAAATCAATCCACCACGTTTTTTGGGAAGGATCTTTAACGGCAGAAAAAATATCACAGAGTGTGACGGAATTTTTAAAGTCTTTTTCATCATGTGCTACACGTAATTTACCGTTGACGCGGTTTAAATCCAACTCAAATCCGTTGTAGTGAGCGTCTTTGGCACGGGCTCTTTCAACACTGTTGACGGCGTGCACCATGTGCACTTGCGGACGGCTGGATAAAGAAGCCACGGCAGATGGAGCCGTCAGTGGCGTTATCGGTCTCATTTTTAGCCATATATAACCGTACATTGCGCTGCTGTAAAGCAGGGCGACACAAATAAGAACAATAAGAATGCGGGATATGATTTTCATAAATTTATTTTAGCAATTTGCGGCGGCCTTTCGCGCACACGCAAAAAAACGCCCGCTGAAAACAGCGGGCGTCAGAAACAGAGGCTTATTTGTCAAAGCGGTTTTGCCCCGGCGTACCCGGCAAAACAAACAAAATAAGCAAAATCAAAGAGCCGATAAACGGCAGCAAGACAAGCAGCTGCCACCAGCCGCTTAAATTTCTGTCGTGCAGGCGGCGGGCACCGATAGACAAGTTCGGCAAAATCACGGCCAGGCTGTACAGCGCATACAAAATGCCAAAAAGGGTGCCGATAAAATTATCCATACCGGCAAAGATACCCAAGATCATTACGATGATAAAGTTGAACAGGAAGAACAACCAGTATTGTTTGCGGGTGGCGCGGCCTTCAAAATTAAAATAATTGTTTTTCAAAACATCTATATAGTAAGTTTTAAAAACGTTCATTTTTTTCTCCTTTATTTAAAATAGCAACACACATAATATAGCATTTTCTTAAAAAAAGTGATTACATCGGTCTTTGTCCATAGCGGTTAGGCCCCATTGTGCCGGCCAGTATCAGCAAAATAAAAAGCCAAATTTGCCCGATAAGCGGCACAAAGTTAAGCAAAATCCACCAGCCGCTGCGGTTGCTGTCGTGCAGGCGGCGCACCGTGACGGCCCAGGACGGAAAGAAAAACACCGCCCCCACCAGCCAAGCCAAAAAGGACACGCTTCCGTCTGCCCCTTTGCCGCCGGTTAACGCGGTGACCAGGCCCGTAATCACCCAGGCCCATAACATAAAGAACCAAAACTGGGCGCGGTTAGCCCGGCCTTGAAAAACCAAATAATTGGCAAAAGCATTTGTAAGATATTTCATGCATTTCCCCCTTTTTGTATTGAGTATAGCACTTTAAAAACAGTTTTGACGGCGCAAAAGAAGGTTATTTTACGCTTCCGGCGTTTTGCTTGCGTCTATCCACGGGGCGGCAGTGAGCTGTTGCAATTCCTGCGGGGTAAGGCGTACGGCATTGTCGGGTGCGCCTGCGGCGGGGTAAACTACGTCCAGTCCGCGGATGCTTTCGTCCAGGTAGACTTTGACGCCTTCGTTAAGCGCAAACGGGCATACACCGCCTGCCGGGTGCCCGGTGAGCTGTTCCACTTCTTCCCCGTGCGGGAAAGAGGGCTTTTCTTTAAAGAAGGCCTTAAATTTGCGGTTATCTATGCGGGCAGACCCTGCCAGACAAATGACCACCGGTCCTTGGCGGGTTTTAAAGGCCAGCGTTTTGACAATATGCTGCGGCGCACAGCCCACGGCCTTGGCGGCCAGCTCCACCGTGGCGGAAGACTGGGAAAAATGCAGGTAGCGCTCTTGCAGCTGGTGTTGGGCCAAAAAGGCTTTTACTTGTTCTGTACGCATGGCAAATTATTTATAAAAATGGCTGAACTCTTTTAAGCTCTCGCCCAGTGCTTTGGGGCTGACGGGCGTGTCTGACGGGACAAAGTCTTCGTCGTAATTTGTCATGCCGCCATAGTTGTTTAGGACGGAGATTTTGTTGCCTTCCCGTATGGCTTTGTTGGTGTAGCTTAAAATCAGCGTCCAGGGGCGGGGTGTCGGGTCAAACAAATCATAGCCGGAGCTGTAATCGGCCGTCGGGTTGGTGCAGGCCAGTGCATGCGTCAAAAGTGCGGGCACAATGTCGTAATGAGAGGTGCGATAGTCCTTTTGCCCCCCTTGCATTCCCGGCCACCACACCAAAAGCGGCACATGGGTTTGGTATTTGGCAAAATTGATGTTGTGCCCCCAAAAATTGTTGCGGGTGT
>CALUQA010000033.1 GCA_944322775.1 uncultured Elusimicrobiales bacterium | reverse complement strand
CCTTTTTGCCAGGCTTTGTAAATTTTTACAAAAGCAGGCGCCAGCACATTGGCCGCGGCGCTGATAATGCCGGAGAAGTTCAGGGACAAATGCTGTAAAAACAAATCGTCATTGCCGCTTAAAAAATCCAGCGAGCCGGCAAACTCCACCGCCGTGTCGGTAATGCGGGCCATGTCGTAGTCGGCTTCTTTTACGGCTTTAATTTCGCTCACGCTTTGCAAAAGCTGGCGCATGACATCGGCCGAAAGTTTCAGCCCCGTGCGGCCGGGGATATGATAAAGGATAATGGGGGTGCCCATTTCTCCGGCGCGGCGGAAATGTTCAATCAAGCCGGACGGATTGGGTTTGTTGTAATACGGGGTGACAATAAGCACGCCGTCTGGGTTATGTTTAAGGGCGGCTTCGGTGTTTTGCAGCATGGTGCGGGTGCTGTTGGTACCCGTGCCGATGATTATTTTAACGCGTTTGTTGATTTGTTTGACCGCGGCACAAAGCAGTTCGTCTTTTTCCGCTTCGTCCATGGTGGCCGCTTCGGCGGTGGTGCCCAAAAGCACAATGCCGTCTACGCCGGCGGCAATTTGTTTTTCAATTAAAAGTTCCAAGGCTTGAAAATCGGTTTTTCCTCCGGCCAAAAAAGGGGTGGCCAGGGCTGTGTATACGCCATTAAACATAGGTATCCTCCTCTGCGCGTATTTGGAGAAGTTCTCTTTCAATTATTCTAGCATTAATTGCTATAATGGAGTGAGATTTTACGCGAGAGGTTATGCTATGGCAGAAAACACGGACGATTTGAAAGAAATTTTTGGCGACGATATTGAAGGTTTGCCCCAAAAAGAGTGGGAAAAAAGATTAAAAGAAAACGAAAAAACAGCCACCATGCTGCCCTATCAGCAGCCGGAAGCAAAAGACAGTACAAATACTCCCAAAGACAAAACCCCCAAAGGCAAAGGCGGTTTTTGGTTCTTTGTGCTTTTGCTGGCTTTTTGTCTCTCTGCCATTAGCGGTATTTATTTGACGGTAAAACCGGGCATGGCCTGCCAAGAGCAACCGGGCAAAGAAGGGGCGTCTCTTTCCTTGTCTTCTGTTTCCAAAGATACCACCGACGGCCCCGGCATTGCCTGGATTAAAATCCGCGGCGTAATTGCCGAGGATGACAACTCCAGCCCGTTTGCCGCTCCGTCTTCTGCCTCTTACATTTCCAAACGCGTGCGGGAAGCGGCCAAAAACAAAAACGTAAAAGCCATTGTGCTGGATATTAACTCCCCGGGCGGGACGGTGGCTTCCGTGAAGGATATTTATTCCGAACTGTTAAGCGCCAAAGAAAAAGGCAAAAAAGTGGTGGCTTTGTTCCGCGACGTGGCTGCCAGCGGTGCTTTTTACATTGCCATGGCGGCCGATAAAATCGTGGCCGAACCGGGCACCATTACCGGCTCTGTGGGCGTTATTATGCAAGCGGGCAATGTGGTGGGCTTGTTTGACAAATTGGGCATTCAGGTCACGCCGATTACGTCCGGCAAATATAAAGACATCGGCTCTGCCTACCGCCCCATGACAGACGCCGAAAAAGCGCTTTTGCAAGATATGGTCAACGATACCTATTCCCAATTTTTGGCCGCCGTCAAAGCCGGGCGCCCCAATGTGGCACCGGAAGACATGACGGAATATACCGACGGGCGCGTGTTTACGGGTCAGCGGGCCTTTAATTTGGGTTTTATTGATAAATTAGGCGGCGAAGAAACGGCCCGCCAGTTGGCCGGCGAATTGGCCGGTTTGAAAGACCCCAAAATTATTACCCATAAAGTCAGCGGTTTGCGCGAGTTAATCTTTTCTTTCGGTTCCAGCATGCAAAGCAAAGATTTGGGCAAACAGCTGCAAAGCATGAGCACCCCCAGCGTATCCTATTTGTGGGTGTTTTAAGAGGGTTTTATGTTGACTTTATTAAACGCCTATTTTGCTTATGACAAAGACCCTGCCCAAGCCGTGCGCGGGCTGGTGGAAGGACGCCGTTTTGGCACGGCGGTGGCCGGCTACGCGGTGGCCGCCCTGTGCTGGGTGGTGTTCTTTTGGACGGGGGCCGAACTTTCGGCCTGGGGGCTTTTGTGGCGCTTTGCCTTCTTTTGGCTGTTGGAAATGACGGTGGGCTATTTGTGGGCGGCGCTTTCGGGCCTGTTTTTAAATTTCTTTTCGGCCGGCAACGGCCCTTCGGCTTTGTTTGTGGTGCTGGGGCTTTCCGGCTTTGTGCAGGGACTTTTACTGTGCTTTGCTTTGCCGGCGGCTTTGGTGCCGTGGCTTAAGCCTTTGGCTGCCTTAGCGCTGGTGGTGGTGCTGTTGCTGCGCTTGGTGTTTGTGTTGCGCAACATATCCCGCACGGCGCAGGTGAGCATAAACAAAGCGTTTGGCGCCTTGTGCTTTGCGCTTATTCCGGTGGCGGCAGGGCTGCTGCTTTGCGGCGGGGCATTTTGCTTGATGTTGGCTTTTCTGTTTTAACTGATTGCAGCCAATAAAAATCCGCCTCTTTTAAAGGGGCGGATTTTTTTTGCAATAAAAGCTTGTTTTAAGGGTTATAAAGGATAGAAGCAAATGCCTGTCTTTGCGGAATTTGTTATACTGTAATAAAATCTACCGCATGGTAGAAAAAGGGGCCCAAAATGAAAAAAAATTCCAAAGAAGACCGCTCCGCGCATGAACAGCAAATGCGCAGCCGCATCAAAGATGCAGCATTTAAGTTAATGGCGGAAAAAGGCATAGACGGCGTTTCCATGCGGGAAATTGCCGAAAAAGTGCACGTTACCAAACCGGTGCTGTATTATTATTTTAAGGATAAAGAAGACTTATGCTTAGCCATTATAGAGGAACGCGGCCGACAGTTTGACGATTTTTTGGATAAAGCCTTGGCCCAAAAATTGGCTCCGGCCGAGCTGTTGGGGCTGGTGTTTGAAAAACATGTGGATTTTTTTCAAAAAGATCCGCGTAACTCTAAATTTATTGCCAAAACGATTGCCTATGCGTTAAGCAATAAAAATAAAAATTTAAAGAAAGATAATAAGGCGGATCGCTTTCACTCTATCTTTACTCAGGCGGCCGCCAGCGGGGAAATAGCCAAAGAAGGCGTGCCCGATGTGGAGTGGCTGGTGTATGCAGTGCTGCTGCAAATTATGCTTAGTGCCTATATACAACTGCATGCCAAAGATTTGTGCGAGGCTAACCCTTGCAAATTTTATGATGTAGAATCCATGAAGCGTTTGGCACAGATTATTGTTTTAGGCGTTAACGAATATTACAAGAGGGTTAAAAAATAAATATGAAGCGTGTTGTATATGCATTGTTGGCGGCCTGCTGTTGCGGCGCCTCTGTCTGGGCGGCACCTTCCGCCCAAGATCCCGCTTCGGACTTGTTTAAAGAACGTCCGGAAGTAAGCGGCGAAAAAATTACCATTCAACAGGCAATAGACATTGCCTTAAAAGACAGTTACCAAATTATTGATGCCGTTAAAAGCATGCAGATTTACGAGCAACAGGTAAAAGAGGCCAATTCCTATTTTTACCCCGCGCTCAGCTTGGACGGCAGCTATAGCCGCGCCCTTAAAAAGGGCCGCATGCCCATTGGCGACAACCTGATGGAAATTGGCAAAAACAATACTTTTACGGCCTCTGCGGGCTTAAATTATGTGCTGTGGTCCGGCGGGCAGATTAGAAATAATGCCAAGCTGGCAAAAGTGAATGCCGAAACGGGCCTCTATCAGGTAAAGCATACCCAAAGCCTGATTATCCAGCAGGTAGTAAAGTATTGCTACGACATTATTTATGCCTCTGCCTTGATTCGCGTGCAGGAAGAATATTTGGATATTGCCAAACAGCATCTGGACGAAACCCGTGCCCGCTACCGCGAGGGGCTTTCCAGCAATTTGGACGTATTAAACCAAAAAGTGCAGGTGGAAAACATTGAGCCGCAAGTTATGCAGGCCAAAAAGAACTTTGAACTGGGCAACCTGTATTTGCGCCAAATCTTAAACCGCGACCCGGAAGACCCCATTTATCTGACTTGGACGAAAGAAGATTTGCGCGTGCCGCCCACGCCGCCGCTGGAAGAGCTGTATGCCTTGGCCATGAAGTACCGGCCGGAGCTGGTGGTGTCCAAACTGGCGGTAGATGCGGCGCATTATAATATTAAAATTGCCAAATCGGGGCATATGCCTATTCTTTCCTTAAATGCCGATTACAGCTATAATGCCTACACGGAAGCCGGCTTTCCCCAGCACCGCAATCAATATTACTGGGCCAGCAATGCGGGCGTTTCGCTTAGCATTCCGCTTTTTGAAGGGTATAAGATTTCTTCTCAGGTAACCCAGCGCGAGCTGGCTTACGAACAAGCCGTGGCTGCCTATCAAAACAAACTCAAAAACGTGCGTATTGAGGTAAAAGAAGCCTACTTGAACCTGGAAGAAGCCAAAAGCCGTATTGAAGCCACGCGCGGCGTGGTGCAGCAGGCGCGCGAAAACTTAAACGCGCAAATGCTGCGCTACCGCAACGGGCTTTCCAGCCGGTTGGAACTCAACGATGCCACGGCCAACGTAAACGAGTCCGATTTGCAGTATGTACAGGCCGTGTATGACGCTGTGATAGCCTTGTCCGATTTGAAATTTGCCGTAGGGGTGGAGGTCCCTTTGTATGAAAAAAAAGACAATTAAACACTTAAACTATGCCTTAGTCATTTTGGTCGTATTGGCTGTTGCGTGGGGTTTTTTGCGCAAGGATCCTTCGGAAAAAATCCTGGGAGACGTACCCATGGACGTTTTTGTGGTGCAGACGGAAACCGTGCAAAACCGCGACTTAAAACAAGAGCTTTTAATGTCCGGCAACGTCAAAGCATTGGAAGAAGCCACCCTCTATCCGCGCGTAAGCGGCAAACTGATGAAGAACCTGCTGCGCGAAGGGGACCCCGTTAAACGCAATCAAACCGTTTCTTTAATTGAGCGCGACGAAGTGGGTGCCGTGTATGAACCGGTGGTGGTGCCTTCCACCATTACGGGTGTGGTGGGCCGTGTGTATTTGGACCCGGGCGAAAACGTCACCACGACGACTCCGGTGGCCCTGGTGGTCAACCAAAGCACCGTGCGCATTGAAGTGGACATTCCCGAACGCTATATTGGCGACTTGCACAAAGGCCAGCCGGCCGTGTTGCGCGTAGAAGCTCTGCCCGGCAAAGATTTTGAAGCCAAACTGAACATTTTAAGCCCGGTGGTGGACTCCATGAGCCGCGCTATGGCGGTGGAATTTGTGGCCGACAACCCCAAATCGTTGTTAAAATCGGGCATGTTTGCCAAGGTAAACATTACGCTTTCTGAAAAGAAAGACGTGGCTTCCATTTCCAAAAAGAGTGTTTATACCGACGAAGACGGGCAAACCTATGTGCTCTTGCCTTCTTCCGACAGAAAAACGGCCGTGCGCCAAAATGTAACCGTCGGGTTTGAAAACAACGATTATGCGGAAATTACCGAAGGCTTAGCCGCCGGGGAAGAAGTGATTGCTTTTGCCTACGGCGTAAAAGACGGGAGCAAAATAGAAATCAGATAGGGTTTTTATGCAAGAACAACAAAATCAACAGGCCGCCTATCAAGCGGAAAAGAAAGGGGGTTTTACCTCAATTTTCATCAAGCGTCCTGTGCTGACCATTATGTGTTCGTTGGCCCTGGTCATTTTGGGGTTGATGGCATACAGCGGCATGGGGGTGGGGCTTTATCCGAATATGGACGTGCCCTATGTGCTTGTGCAGACGACGCTTTCGGGCGCCAGCTCGGAAGAGATGGAAACGTCCGTTAGCAAAATTATTGAAGAGTCCGTCAACCAAATTGAAGGTATTGACGAGTTAAGCAGCACCAGCACGGAAGGGGTGTCTTTGGTCATGATTAAATTTGACATGGACAAAGACCGCGACGTAGCCGCCCAGGAAGTGCGCGACAAAGTGGACCTGGTCACCAACGACTTGCCTGACGGCACAGACGCTCCAGTTATCATGAAGTTGGACGCCGACGCCATTTCCGTTTTAAACGTGGTGGTGTCTGGCGACCGCGACATTATTGACTTGACGGAAATTGCCAAAAAGAAAGTAAAAGAAAATATTGAAAATACCCGCGGCGTGGGCTCTGTTACCATTGTGGGCGGACGCGAACGTGAGGTGCACGTTATTGTCAACCCGTTTAAGCTCTATTCGTTGGGTTTGCCCATTACGGCTGTTAAAAGCGCGCTGCAGGACCAAAACGTGGAAACCCCGGGCGGCCGCGTGGAACAGCAGCACCAGGAATATACCTTGCGTGTGTTGGGCCGTATAGACAATGTGCCTGCGTTTAACGATATTTTTGTGGCCAAAAAGAATGGCACGGCCATTAAAATTTCCGACATCGGCTATGCCGAAGATTCCGGCGAGTATGACCGCGAATCCACCTATTTAAACGGCCGCCGCGCCGTAACGCTGGAAGTGAAAAAACAGTCCGGCACCAACACGCTGGCGGTTATTCAGGGCGTAAAAGACAAACTGGAGCAAATTAAACCCACCCTGCCCAAAGACATCAACATCTCGCTGATGTTGGACCAGTCCGGCACCATTCGCGCTTCGGTCAATACCGTACTTGAACACTTAATTTTGGGCGGTATTTTGGCCGGTATCATGGTGCTTATCTTTATGGGGTCTTTGCGCTCCACCTTTATTGCGTTTTTGGCCATGCCTATTTCCATCATCGGTTCGTTCCTGTTTATGAACATGATGGGCTTTACCATAGACTCCATGACGCTGTTGGGCTTAACCGTGGCCGTGGGTATCGTTATTGACGATGCCATCGTGATGCTTGAAAACATTTACCGCCACATGGAAAAATACAATAAAACCCCTATGCAGGCGGCGTTGGACGGCTCGCGCGAGATTACCTCTACGGTTATTGCCACCACTCTGTCCATTTTGGTCATTTTCCTGCCGCTGGCATACATGAGCGGCATTGTGGGCCGCGTGGTGAGCAGCTATGGTATGACGGTGGTGTTTGCCATTGCCTTGTCAGGCATTGTGGCTTTGACGCTGACGCCTATGCTCTGCGCCAAAATGCTTAAGAAAACCGAAGGCAAAAGCAAATTGGACACGTTTGTAGATAACATTAACGACAGCCTGATAGACGTTTATATCCCCATGCTCAACTGGTCTATTCATCACCGCAAGACCATGGTGCTGTTGTCTGTTTTGTGTATTTTGTCTATGTTCCCTATGCTTAAAATTGTAGGGGGCGAGTTCTTCCCGCAGGAAGACAGCGGCAAAATCCAGATTAACGTGGAAGCCCCCGTGGGCACCAGCTACCCCGACACGCAGCGCATTTTAATGCAGCTGGAAGATGACGTGCGCCGCATGCCTTATGTAAAAGACGTGTTGATTTCTGCCGGCGTGGGGGAAAACAGCTTCTCCGACTCTAATCCCAGCAACCAGGGCCATGTGCGCTTTGAGCTGGAAGACCGCAAAACCCGCCACGGCATTACCACCAGCAAGTATCTGGAATTAACCCGCGAGATGATGAAAAAATACGAAGGGTTAAAAACCAGCTCTTATATCGTGTCCGACGGCCCCGGCGGCCGCAAAGACTTGGAATACCGCATTTCCGGCCCGGATTTGGACAAGCTGACCGAATACGGCAATGCCATTTTGGATAAACTCCGCCAAGACCCGCGCTTTATTGACTTGGACTTGTCCTTGGACTTGTCCAAACCGGAATACCGCGTGGTCATCAACCGTGAAAAGGCGCACGATTTGGGCGTAAACGTCACTGATATTGCTTCTGCCTTGCGCACCATGGTGGGTGGGGAAGACGAAGTGACCAAATATAAAGAAGGCGACGAACTTTACGAGGTGCGCATTCGCGTGGGCGAAGAATACCGCGACACGAAAGAAGCCGTCAGCGCTTTGATGGTGCCGGCCAATATCAACGGGCAGGAAACCATCGTCCGCTTGGACAGCGTGGCCACCATTGAAGAAGGCTACGGCCCCAGCCAAATTGACCGCTATAACAGACAGCGCGAAATTACGGTGGAAGCCAACCTTAACGGTATTGATACGCGCAGTGCCATGGGCATTATTCAGCAAGCCTATGACTCGCTGGACGCTTCCAACGAATACAGCGGTGGCACCAGCGGCAGCGCCAAAGAAATGGGTCGCATGTTCCAGTCGTTTATCTTGGCGTTCGTATTGGCCTTCTTGTTTAAATACATGATTTTGGCCGCCCAGTTTGAAAACTACTCACACCCGGTGGCTATTATCGTGTCTTTGCCGTTGACCATTCCGTTTGCCGTGTTCTCTTTGCTCGTTACGGGGCAAACGCTGAATATTTACAGCTTGCTGGGGCTGTTCATGTTAATCGGCGTGGTCAGCAAAAACGCCATTTTGCAGACGGACTACACCGACCAGCTGCGTGCCCGCGGTTATGGCCGCACCAATGCCATTTTGCAGGCGAACCGCGTGCGCTTGCGTCCCATTTTGATGACCACGCTGACGTTGGTGGTGGGCGTGGTGCCCATGCTTATTTCCAATGGGGAAGGCGCCGAGTCGCGCCGCAGCTTGGCCATCGTCATCGTGGGCGGACAGGCGTTGTCTTTGCTTATTACCCTGCTGATGACGCCGGTGACGTATATTTTGATGGATGAGTTTGCCGCGTGGGTGAACTGGAAACTGCGCGGTATTCCCATACCGGAAGATAAAGACAAAGCCGTCATTCTGCCGGAAGTGCCGGCAGATTAGGGTTGCCAATAAACCATGTGAAAGGCCCGCTTTAAAGGCGGGCCTTTTTTGTGGGCAATTGGGGCATGGGTCTTTTTGCCCTGCTCCTTTGGGCCCAAGGGCCCTTGTCGGTGAGCGCTATTTTTGAAAAACTATAAGTATGAAAAAACCGTCTTCTTATATATCGCTAGGGTTAAGCGTACTTGTTTTGTTTTCTTCTCTTCCGTTGCCGGCGCAAACGCTGCCGTCTTGGCGGCTGCCTGCGCAAAAACAGCAGGCCCAAAGTCGCACGGAGGCTTTTATTAAATATATAGAGCAGCAATCCCTCAAACGTCGCGCAGACAATACACTGGAAACGTTGCTTTCGGACTATGCCGAAGATTTTAAAGTAAACGGCTTGCATTTGGCGGCCGTATTAAACGACGAAAACTATATTCAAACCCTTTCGGAAGAAGACGCTTCCATGTTAATTAGCTTAATTGCTTTTGCCCAATTCCCCAGCAGTGCCGATGCCCAAAAAATGGTGAAGGTGGCCGCAGATAAACTGCAGGTGGCTTACGACGAAAACGCCCAGGATTACCCCGTAAAAATGTTTTACGTCTTGGCCTTGGCGGAAATGGGCCGCCATATCTGGCTTTGGCGGGACGTGCAAAATTGGGCCTTTGCCCAACTGACCGCCCTGACCAACCGCGCCTCCGCTGCAGACAAAGTGTGGGCCGCCTATGTGCTTATGTACTTGGCCTATCCCGGCGACAACGAGCAAAATGTGTTGCCCAGCCCCTACGATGACGCCGATACCCTGCTGTATAAAAAGGCCTTGGCTGTCAATTTGTACGCGATGGACGGCAATGCCCGCTGGCGCTTTGAAAAGCAATTGGAAAATTTCATCAATCGTTTTTCCTGGCTGCAAAATGAACGTACCGATTATTTTGTAACCGGTGTAAAAAATAAAGTGGGTGTTAGCAATCAAGCGGCTTTAATTTCTTTGTTTGCCCAAGCCAGCAGCTGGTTTGCCATGCAAGACAATGACAGCTTTTTAAAACAAATGGTCAGCACCGGCGGCTTAAACGCTTTAGGCCGTGCCGCCATGACCAACGAAGAAAATGCCCCCGGCCGCTTTTTAGACGACAGAGAAAATTTCTATCTGCACCACCCGGTGCCCGGAACCGACGGCAAAGGACATTTTGCCAACACCCCCAACGGGCAGCGGCATTTGGCTCTTTCCTTATTGGTGCAGGGGTTGTTGGTGTCTTATGTAACGCGTGGAACGGACGAAGGGAATAATATGTCCATGGCATTTATTCGCCAGCATATGCGCACGGACAGCGACGGGCACTTTGTTTCTTATTTGTATGTAGCGCTGCAGGCCATGCGTCTGTGCAATATTTTGTTTGACAGCGCCAGCCTGAGCGGCTGGGAAAAAGAGATGGCCGTTTTGCAACAGGAAATGGCCAATAAATTGCAAAAAGGCTATGCGTGGAACCGCGTATGCGCCGGTGTGCAAGGCGCCTGCGAAGTGGCCACGGAATGGGTGGCTGTGGGCGAAGTGATCGGCTGGCTGTTCCGCGGCATAGGCAAAGGGGCTTCGTTAGCGGGGCGCCAAATTGTCAAAGCCTTGCCCGATAAGGCCGTATTTGGCTTGGCCATTGCGCAAATTGCCATTAAACAGGGCGGCAAGGTGGTAAGCCGCTGGGGCAAAAACTTGGTGAAAAGCACGCTGGGCCGCTGCGGCTGGAAAGCCATGGGTGCCATGGCAGGAGCTTCGCTGTTGCGTTCGGATAGGCGGCCAGAGTTTGCCAAATAAATTTTAAACCCCGGTTCAAAAACCGGGGTTTTATTTTAAGGGTGCAGTTCTGACGGGTAGTTTGGGCATAAAAAATCCCGCTCTGCGCGGGATAAAGAAAAGGTGCGGGCGGGAATCGAACCCGCGAATATGAGTTTTGCAGACTCACGCCTTACCACTTGGCCACCGCACCGACAAATTTTGGGTAAAGATATTATAGCAAAAAAAAGCATTTTCTAAAAGAAAAGGCAT
>CALUQA010000032.1 GCA_944322775.1 uncultured Elusimicrobiales bacterium | reverse complement strand
GCAAGAAATCTGCTTGCGCGTATTTTTCTGTCCAAGGGGTGTGGCCGCAGCGCGGCAAAATAACCTCGTTAAAAGAAATACCCAGCCGCGTCAGCGGTGCGCTTACGCCTTGCGGCGGGTGCGGGTCTTGCTGGCCGTGAATAAGCGTGAGCGGGCAGGAAATCAGCTGTGCCGCTTTGAGCAGGGTGCCTTTGGCGCGCAAGGCCGCGGCTTGCGGCCAGACGGCAGAAAAGGCTTTTTCGTCCGGCGCGGGGATATCTTCTTGCTCTTCAAACACGGGGCAGACAAAATCGGCTTTTTGGCACAGCTCGTTTACGGTTTGCAAGGCTTGCGCTTGTGCGGCGGGGGCGGATTTTTCTAAAGCGGCCAAAGCCTGCAGCAGTTGCTTGCCTTCTTGTTTGGACAAGTTGGCCAAACGGCGTTGATTAATCAGCGCGGCATAGCTTTCTTCCAGCGGCGGGCAGCCAATCCACACCATGGCTTTGACGTTTTGACCATAAGCGGCCGCATACAACAAAGCCAGCCATGCCCCCCAGGAGTGGCCGATCAGCGTCACAGGTGTTTGGGCAAAATCGCGTATCTGCTGGTCCAGCTCTTCCACCAGTTCGGCCACGCTGTATTTGCTTTGCCACGGCTCAAGCACGCCCAGTTGTTTGCCCAGTGCGCGGCAGGGCGCGGCGACGGAGCCTGTCGCCCCGGGTCCGCCGTGCAAAAAGACAACCTGAAATGGCGCTTTGCCGTATTTGCGTATCATTTTTTAACCTGTTTGGACGCTTTGCGCTTAGCCGTGCGCGGCACACTTGCGGTTTGTTTGCGTGTGGATTTAGCCGTCAGCATTTGTTCGTCCATGTCCGGCCGAATGCCAAAGCGCGTAATGCAAAAGTCGTATTTTACGGGGTCCTGCGGGCAAAAGCGGGCCAGCGAACGGGTGATGTCCAGCGCGGTTTTCATATCCGCGCTGTTGCGTTTGGTCAGCCCCAGCGCGCGGGCACAGCGGTGCATGTGCACGTCAAGCGGCACGATAAGCAGACGCGCAGGCACGTGCCAGCCGCCGGGGTCCACATTATCCGTGCGCACCAGCCAGCGCAAAAATAAATTTAGCCGTTTTAAGGCGCTACCTTTGTCGGGGGCGGGCACCAGGGTGGCAATGGGGCCTCCTTTTCTTAATTGGCGGGCAAAATGCTTTAGGGCCGTTTCAGCCGAGGTATCCGCGGGCGTAAGACCGCTTAAAAAGCAGGCCTCCAGCGTGCCGTATTGCTTTAATACTTTTTGTATGCAAAAAATAAAGCGCGCCAGTTCTTCTGCCGTGGTGAAGCGGTACTTAAAATTTTTAAAATCTTTTTTAACCTGTTTGGGCGTGGCGGCCAGCACATACGCGCGGGGGTTGGGCATGACGGAAAAAAGAAAGTTCAGATTTTTTAAAATGGCTTTTACGTTGCCATAGGCAAAACAGGCGGCCAGCAGGGCGCCCACTTCCCGCTCGCGCACGTCTTTCCAGCGGGAGAGAAATTCCAGCGGGTCCGGGTGGACGAGCCCTTTGCGGTTATACTGGCGGTAAAGCGCGTCAAAAAATGCCTTATTTTTTGCCATACGGGTATTGTATCAATTTGATAAGATATACATATGCTTTCCCGCGTGTTGGATTTTGCTTTATCCCGCGGCATTAAGCCGACGGGGCTGACCTATAATTCCGCCGAAGTAAAGGCGGGATATGTCTTTTTTGCGCTTAAAGGCGTGCACCACGACGGCAATTTGTTTATTGAGGACGCCCTTGGCAAGGGGGCGGCGCTTATTGTGTCTGCCCAGGCGCCTGCGCGGGAATATAAAGCACCTTATTTTCAGTCCGATAACATAGACCAGGACATGGCCGACGCCGCCTATGAGTTTTACGGCCGCCCCTCAGACGCTTTGTGCATTACCGGCGTGACAGGCACCAAAGGCAAAACCAGCATTTCCTATTTGGCCGAAGCTGCCCTGCGCCGCGGCGGCAAAAAAGTGTCCGTGCTGGGCACGGTCAATTACCGCATTAACGGGCAGGTGGTGGCAGACGCACCCAACACCACCCCGCTGGCCCTGCCGCTTTTTAAACTGCTTAAACAAATGAAAGACGCCCAAACCGACGCGCTGGTGATGGAAGTTTCGTCCCACTCGCTGGAGCAGCAACGCGTGCGGCATATTCATTTTGACACGGCTGTTTTTACCAATTTACAGCGCGACCATTTGGATTTTCACCATACCTTTGAAAATTATTTTGCCGCCAAACGGAAATTGTTTGAAGAGCTGCTGTCTGCCGACAACACCAAGCCGCATAAAACGGCCGTGATTAATGCAGACGACCCGTACGGCCAGCGTTTGATAGACATGCTTAAAGGCAAAGTGCGCGTGATTACCTATGGGCTGCAAACGCAGACCGACTATCGCGCCGCCGACATAAAAGAAAGCCTGACCGGCACGCAGTTTACCGTAAACGGCATGGCGGGGCAAATCCATTTGCTGGGCAAACACAATGTATATAATGCCTTGGCCGCTTTGTGCATTGCCGTGGCCAACGGCGTGGACGAAAAAACAGCCCTAAAAGGACTGGCCGATTTGCCCGGCGTGCCCGGGCGTATGGAACGCATAGACGCGGGGCAGGACTTTTTTGTTTTTGTGGATTTTGCTTATACAGACGAGTCTTTGCAGCGGGCCTATAAAACGGTGGAAAATTTTAAGCAGGGGCGCGTGATTACCGTGTTTGGCTGCGGCGGCGACCGCGACCGCACCAAACGCCCGCTGATGGGCCACACCGCCTGCCAAAACAGCGACCTGGTGTTTTTGACCAACGATAACCCGCGCACCGAAGACCCCAAACAGATTTTTGCCGACATACAAAAAGGAATGGCGGGGTTTACCAATTATGAAATAGAGCCCGACCGCCGCGCCGCCATTTTTAAAGCGGTGCGCGCCGCGCGCAAAGGAGATATTGTCATTGTGGCGGGCAAAGGGCATGAGCAAACACAGAAAATAGGGCACGAAGTACTGCCGTTTTCCGACCAAAAGACGCTGAGGGAGGCCATAGAGAAAGAATATGTTCAAACCGGAAAAATTTAAAGGCAAAAAAGCCTGTATTTTGGGGCTGGGACGCAGCGGACGCCAAGCCGCGGCTTTGCTTTGCCGCCACGGGTTTGACGTGCTGATTAGCGAAGAGCATGAAATGGCCCACCTGCAAACGCTGGGTTTGCCCGCTCAGGCGGAAGTGGAAACCGGCGGCCACAGCGAAAAAGTGTTTGCCTGCGGATTTATTGTCAAAAGCCCGGGCATTTTTCCCAAAAGTGCCGTGCTTAAAGAAGCACGCAAGCGCAAAATACCGGTGTTTTCCGAGCTGGAAGTGGCGCTGGCTTTTGCCCCCAAGGGCATATGCGTGCTGGCCGTCAGCGGCACCAACGGCAAAACCACGACTACCTCTTTGCTGGGGGAAATTTTAAAAGAATATTGTGCGCGTTTGGCCCCCAAACGCCGCGTGTTTGTAACGGGCAATATCGGCGCTCCCGTGTCGGCCGCGGTGGACCAGATGAAGCCCAAGGATTTTTTGGTAATAGAAGTGTCCAGCTACCAGTTGGAGGACAGCACGTTCTTCCGCCCCAAGGTGGCGTGTCTGCTTAATATTACGCCGGACCATTTGGACCACCACGGCGGTATGGCAAATTATATTAAGGCCAAAGCGCGTTTGTTTAAAAACCAGCGCGCCAACGATTTTGCCGTATTAAACGGCGGCAATGAATATTGCGCGCAAATGGCCCCCAAAATAAAAGGAACGCTGACGGCTTTTTCGGCGTTGCCCAATCACCCGTTGAAAACGGACGTGTTTTTTGACGGGGACGAAATTATCTTCAGTGCCGGTCATCATTTGCGTCCGCCTAAGCTTAAAGGCATTCACAATGTGGAAAATGCCATGGCGGCCGCGCTTTGTGCGCTGGCTGTTCATGTGCCGGCCAATATTATTCAAACCGTGTTTGACCGCTTTGAACCCATGGAGCACCGCATAGAACCTTTTGCCTATCACAAGGGCGTGGTGTATGTGAATGACTCAAAAGCCACCAATTTGGACTCTACGATTATTGCCCTTAAGTCTTTTGACCGTGCCCCACGCATATGGCTTATTTTGGGCGGGCGCGACAAAGGCGCTTCCTACGAAGTGTTGCTGCCTTATTTAAAAATGCATTGCAAAGGCGTGCTTAGCATTGGGGAATGCATGGATAAAATAGAGCGCGAACTGAAAGGGGAGTTCCCCATTATTCGCTGCGGCACGCTGGAAAAAGCCGTGCAAACCGCCGCCGCCCATGCCAAAAAAGGCGACACGGTGTTGCTTTCCCCGGCGTGTTCTTCTTTTGACCAATTTAAAGATTATGAGGAACGCGGGCGCGTGTTTAAAAAGTTGGTCAATGACTATATAAAAAAGGAACGAGCCGGAAAGTAAACTTTGATTAATAAAAAACCGCCTCTAAAAGGCGGTTTTTTTTATGGAAGATTTAATGCAGGCCGTATAAGTCCAAGGCGTTTTGGGTGGTAATTTCGGCCAGTTCTTCTACCGGCATATTTAAATAGTCGGCCACCCACTGGGCAATAAGCGGAATATTGGAGGGGTCGTTGCGGGTGCCGCGTTTGCCCTGCGGGGAAAGATAGGGGCAGTCCGTTTCCAGCACCAGTTTATCGGCGCCGGCTTTTTTGACGGCTTCGCGTATATATTCATTTTTCTTATAGGTAAAACAGCCGTTAATGCCCAGCAACAGGCCGTTGTCCAGCGCCTTTTTGGCTTCCCCGTTCCGGGCGGAAAAGCAATGCAGCACCCCCGGGAATTCGTCGGGCCCCGGCGTTCAATTGTGCTTAAGCAGATGGAATGTCTGGTCGTAGGGTTCGTAATCTTCCCCTTCACGCCGCACGTGCAGCACAATGGGCTTTTGCACGCGACCGGCCAGAGAAAGCATTTCTTCAAAAACACGCAGTTGAATATCTTTGGGGCAGGCGTCCAAAAAAACGTAATCCAGCCCGATTTCCCCCACGGCTGCGGCATGCGGGTCTTTAAGTAATTTATCCAGCAGGGCGCGGGCCGCGTCATCGTAAGTTTGGGCCACCTGCGGGTGTATGCCCAGCACGGCGGCCGTCTGCTGGGGGTATTGTTTGCACAAATCCAGCGCGGGATGCCATTCTTTGGTTTCGCAGGCAATTTCTATAAATTTGTAAACGCCGCTTTCAAAGACGCGTTTAATCACTTCCTCGCGGTCGGCGTCAAAGGCTTCGTCATTAATATGGGCGTGAGAATCTATAAAGTACATATATATATTTTATCTTTTTATAGCAAAGGGCAGAAAGAGCCGAGCCAATTTCTAATGCAAAACTTTGCTTGCCCTGTAATAACACCCTTTCTATACTGTTTGTTAGGGAAGGTTTTCTATAGATCTTTGACACGGTTCAGACGGGTTTAAAATTAGCAATCTAAAAAGGGGGTTGACAAAAAAGAAAAAATTGATTACAATATTAGCAGACAAAAAGAAAGAGTGCTAAAATAAACCCTTTGATACAGGCGAAAGTATGAGAATAGTAAAGCCGGAAGTAGCCAAAGAAAGAAAAGAAAAGATATTGCGTTGGGTCGTGCAACAGTTTGTGGAAAACCGCCGCCCGGTGGGTTCACAGCTGATTGCGTCCAGCGCGCTTAAAGACATTTCCAGCGCTACTATTCGCAACATCATGAAAACGCTGGAAGAAGAAGGCTACCTTTATCAGCCCCATACTTCCGGCGGGCGTATCCCCACCGATAAAGCCTACCGCTATTACGTGGACTATTTAACCGGCGTACAGCGCATGGCAGCCCAGGAACGTGAACGCATTGAAAAACAATATGATGAACGCGTAAACGAACTGGACAATGTCATGGTGACTACGTCGCGTCTGTTGGCGCAGCTGTCGGGTGCGGCCGGGTTTGTGTATACCACCAGCGTGGAAGAACAAGTGGTCAAACGCTTGGACTTCCTGCCCATCGGCCCCGGGCTTGTGCTGGCTGTGCTTGTGACGGAAGCCGGCACCGTGCGCCATTGGCCGGTGCGCTTGGGGTACGATTTGGCCCCCGCCAAATTGCGCTTGCTGAGTAACTTTATTAATAATGAAATTACCGGCATGACGCTCAAAGACGCACAACGCTTTTTGTGGCAGTACATTCAATCGGGCCACCGCGAAATTGCCGACGTGGCAGACTTGGCGGTGCAAGTGCTTAAGGACATGCAAAACCCGCAGACCTCGGCCGAAGATTTGTATGTGGAAGGTTTGGGCCGCATGTTGGCCAACACCGAAGAAGCCGATTATGAAGACCTTAAGCAAATGATGAATGTAGTGGAAGAAAGAAAACGCCTTTCGGGTCTGCTGGCGGAAAAAATGGAAGATTTGCGCCGCAGCGGCAAACAGGTTGCCGTCAGTATCGGCAGCGAAAACGAATTGAAAGAATTGCAAAACGTAAGCATTGTTTCATCCGCTTACCGCGTGGGGGACAAGACGGTGGGCATGCTGGGCATCATCGGCCCGAAACATATGCAGTATACCAAAGTGATGTCTTTGGTTAAATTTATAGGGGACTTGCTGGAAGGCAGCATCAGCGTGTGGAACGGACTGCCCAACAAGGAAGAAGATTATGAGTAAAAAGCATCACAAACATACCGACGGTTTGACCGAACAGGAAGAACAAGAGTTGCCGGCCGACTATGAGCCGGAAGTGGAAACGGCCCCGCAAGAAGAGCCCTCCCCGGCCCCGCAGCAGCCGGACTATTACGAAAAGTATGTGCGCTTAAGTGCGGATTTTGATAACTTCCGCAAACGCACCGAAAGAGAAAAAGCCGCGCTGCTTGCCTACGGCAAAAAAGATTTTTTGGAAAAACTGCTCCCTGCCTACGAGGTGCTCTTGCGCCAGCAGGCCAAGCTGCAAAAAGCCCAAACGGAGCAAGTGCCCGAACAGTTCAAAAGCGTATTGGGCGGGTTAAATATGGTCTTAAGTGAAATGGACAAAGCCTTTAAGGCAGAAGGCGTAACACGCATAGAAGCGGTAGGCAAGCCCTACGACCCGCAAACGTCCGAAGCCATCGCCGTTATCCCCGCCAAGGCGGAGCAAGACGGCCAAGTGCTTGAAGAAGTACAAATGGGATTTATGATGGATAACAAAGTATTGCGTCCGGCCCGGGTAGTGGTCGGCAAAGCGGAGGAAGAAACAAAAAAAGCAGAAGCATAAAGCAGTATAAGCAGTAAAAGAAGTAAAACGATTTAACTATTTCCAAACAGTAAGGAGAAATGAATATGGCTAAAATTATTGGTATTGACTTGGGTACTTCCAACACCGCTGCTGCGGTAATGGAAGGCGGCAGAGGGACCATTATTCCTTCGGCCGAAGGCAGTTCCATCGGCGGAAAAGCCTTTCCGTCTTATGTAGCTTTTACCAAAGACGGCCAGCGCTTGGTGGGTGAACCTGCCCGCCGCCAGGCTATTGCCAACCCGGAAGGCACCGTAACCGCCTTCAAACGCAAAATGGGGGAAAACTATAAATACAATTTGCGCGGTCAGGAATTTACGCCGCAGCAGTTGTCCGCTTTCGTGTTGCAGAAAGTGAAAAAAGACGCGGAAGCTTTCTTGGGCGAACCGGTTGAAAAAGCCGTCATCACCGTGCCCGCTTATTTTAACGATAACCAACGCCAGGCCACCAAAGACGCCGGCCGCATCGCCGGTTTGGAAGTGGTGCGTTTGGTAAACGAACCGACGGCTGCCGCTTTGGCTTTTGGTATTGATAAAGCCGGCAAAGAACAGAAAATCTTGGTCTTTGACTTGGGCGGCGGTACGCTGGATGTAACTATCATGGAAATGGGCAAAGAAGGCACCTTTGACGTGCTGGCCACCTCCGGCGATACGCAGCTGGGCGGTACGGACATGGATAATGCCATCATTGCCTGGATGGTTGATGAATTTAAGAAGAGCACCGGCATTGACCTCTCTGCCGATAAACAAGCGCAACAGCGCTTGAAAGAAGCGGCCGAAAAAGCCAAGATTGAATTGTCCACCACCATGGAAACGGACATCAACCTGCCCTTCATCAGTGCAGACAGCACCGGCCCGAAACACTTGGAGCTTACGTTGTCTCGCGCCAAACTGGAAAGCTTGGTGGACAACATCGTCAAACGCTGCGGCAAATCTATTGACCAGGCTTTGTCTGACGCCAAGTTGTCTTCTTCTCAAGTGGACCGCATCATCTTGGTCGGTGGTCCGACCCGTATGCCTATCGTGCAGAAATATGTGGAAGAACACGTGGGCAAGAAAATTGAACGCGGTATCGACCCGATGGAATGCGTGGCTATCGGTGCGGCAGTGCAGGCCGGTATTTTGACCGGTGAAGTAAAAGACGTGCTGCTCTTGGACGTGACCCCGTTGTCTTTGGGTCTGGAAACCTTGGGCGGCGTGTGCACGCGCCTTATTGAACGCAACACCACCATTCCTGTGCGCAAAACGCAGATTTTCTCTACGGCTTCCGATAACCAGCCGGCAGTGACGATTAACGTTTTGCAGGGTGAACGGCCGATGGCCAAAGACAACGTGCCTCTGGGCAAATTTGACCTCGATGGTATTCCGCCTGCTCCGCGCGGCGTGCCGCAGATTGAAGTGACGTTTGATATTGATGCCAACGGTATTTTGAACGTATCGGCTAAAGACTTGGGCACCAATAAAGAACAGCACATCACCATCAGCTCGCCTAACAAACTGAGCGATGCCGAAGTGGAAAAATTCGTCAAAGACGCTGAGAAATTCGCCGAAGAAGACAAGAAACACAAAGAGTTCGTCGAAGCCAAAAACGAAGGCGACAGCGTGCTCTATCAGACCGAAAAGGCCCTGAAAGAATACGGCGACAAAGTGTCTCAAGATGACCGCTTGGCCATTGACCGCGCGTTGAACGATTTGCGCGACGCGCTGAAGACCGAAGACGCTGCCAAGATCCGCTCCGCCAAGGACGCGGCCTTGCAGGCCAGCCAAAAACTGGGTGAAGCGATGTATAAATCCCAGCAGCAGGCTCAAGCCGGTGCGGCAGGCGCCCAAGCGGGTGCCCAGCCCGGCCCGGACGCGGCCCAGCAACAGGCAGCCGGCAACAACGGCGGCAAAGATGACGTCGTAGAAGCCGAAGTCGTAAAATAAACTTGCATAAAGTTAAAAACCCGCTTGCAGTCATGCAGGCGGGTTTTTTGTTGGCTTGTGACGAACAGGCCTCGGACAAAGGGGTTGCATTGGTGGCAAAGTGCGCGTAAGGCTGCTAAATTTAATAAAATATATATAAATAGATAACAGAAGAAGTTTATATGCCTACAACCATGAAAGAAGATTATTATCAAATTTTAGGTATTTCCCGCACGGACAGCGAAACGGAAATTAAATCCGCCTTTCGCCGTCAAGCCATGAAATACCACCCCGACCGCAACCCCGGCAACAAACAAGCCGAGGAGCAGTTTAAAAAAATTAATGAAGCTTTTTCCGTCTTGTCCGATCCGCAGAAAAAACAAATGTATGACCAATACGGCCACGACGGCGTAAACGCCGGTGCCGGCGGCTTTAACGGGTTCAACGCCTCCGGCTTTGCAGACGTGGGCGATATTTTCGGCTCCGTATTTGGCGATATTTTCGGCGGCGGTTTTGGTTCCGCCCGCGGCGGCAAGCCCCGCGCTCAACGCGGCGAAGATTTAAAAGTAGACGTGGATTTAACCTTGGAACAGGCCTACAGCGGGCTTGAAAAAGAAGTATCTTATACCCGCGTGGACCGCTGCTCCGCCTGCGGCGGCACTGGGGCCGAAGAAGGCAGCTCCGTCAAAACGTGCCGCTCCTGCAACGGCAGCGGCAGTGTGGTGTACCGCCAAGGGTTTTTCAGCATGCGCCAAACCTGCCCCGACTGCGGAGGCAAAGGCACGGTGGTGGAAAAACCGTGCAAAAAATGCCGCGGCAGCGGTGTGGAACGCGTGAAAGAAAACATCACGGTCAAAATCCCTTCCGGCGTGCGCACGGGGGTTACCCTGCGCGTCAATAACGGCGGGGATATTGGCATTAACGGCGGCGGCTATGGCGACTTGTATGTGGAAATGCACGTACAGGAACATAAAATCTTTAAGCGCGACGGCGACAACTTGGTCATAGACGCCACAATTACCTATCCGCAGGCTGTGTTGGGCGGCAGCATTAAAGTGCCCACCATTGAAGGCAAAGAGCTGGAAGTGACGATCCCCAAAGGCACGCAATTTGGGGAAGTGCTTAAAATGCAGGGCTGCGGTATGCCCAAACTGAATAAAAAAGGCTTTGGGGATTTGCTGGTAAACGTTAAAATAGAAGTGCTCAAACGCCCCACGGCCCGCCAAAAGGAACTGTTGGAAGAGCTGGCCAAAGAAACCGGCGGCAAAAAAAGTTTCTTTGAAAAACTGTTTGATTAGTTGCTTTTCAAAGGCCCCGCCAAGGGGCCTTTTTATTTGTGCTTTTCCCGCATTGAGGACATAAAAAAACCGCTCCGAAAGGAGCGGTTTTTGTTTGCTTAAAACTTATTTTTTATACGCCATGCAGCAGTTGCCAAGCAGACATTCCTGGCAAGAGCATTTGGCTTTTTGTTCGTGCTTGACGGCGGCCAGCAATTCTTTGGCAAAGTCCGTCAGCGTGGGGTCGCGCGCGCCCAACACCAGCAGAATATCCCCCGGTTGAGCGGCAGCGGCCATTTCCGCCAAGATTTTTTCGCGGCACGGGTCAAAAGAAGCGTTGACGCCGTTGTTTTTTAAGCCCGTATATACGTTTTTGCTGCTAACCCCTTCGGGCACGGTGCCACCGGGGTAATACACTTCCGTCAGCCAAATATGGTCGTCTTTGCCAATGCATTGGCTGAGGTTTTCCACAAATTCCGGCGTGAGCATTTTGATAGACGTAAATGCATGCGGCTGATAGAAAGCCAGCACCCGTTTGCCGCGCAAATGGGCCGCGTCAATGGTGGCGTGCAGTTTGTGCGGGTTATGGGCAAAGTCGTCAATCACTTCAATGTTATTGTAAGAACCGATGGAGGCAAAACGCCGTGCAATGCCGGAAAATTTTTCCAGCGCTTCGGCGGCCATCTTTAAGTCTACATCGCATTCCAGCGCCGCGGCCACGGCGGCGGTGGCGTTGGCCACGTTATGCAGGCCGGGAATATTTAAATGAAATTTCTGCCCGTTAATGACAAAGTCCGAGCCGAAACCGTTTACGCGGATATCTTCGGGGTGAATGTCCCCGCTGTGCAGACCAAAAGTTTTGGCGCCTGCGGCGGCAGCTTTTAAGTTGTCTTCCTCTACGTTGACGATAGCTTTTTTGCAGTTTTTGACAAATTGCGTAAAGAAGCCTTGCAGCACGTCAATTTCTTTATGGTCTTTGCGCAGGTTGAGGCACAAGCCCAAATAGGGGTGATATTTGACGATGGAACCGTCGCTTTCGTCGGCTTCAATCACCAGCAGGTCGGAAGCGCCTTTGTACACGTTGCCATAGACGCCCTGCTCTTTTTGCAAGGACAAAATGGCCGCCCCCGTAATGACGGAAGGACTTTTGCCTGCATAGGTCAAAATTTCGTACACCATGGCCGTGGTGGTGCTTTTGCCGCTGGTGCCGGACACGGCAATCGTGCGGTGTTCGGCCACGTGTTTGGCCAGCAGTTCGGAGCGGTGCATGGTGGGGATGTCCAGCTCTTTGGCTTTTAGCAGTTCGGGGTTGTCGCCTTCAATGGCGGAGGACAAAACGACCAAGTCCGTATCTTTGTCCAGGCCGCTGCCGTCTTGCGGGTAGAGCTTAATGTTTAATTTTTTAAGATAGTCCCACAAAGCCAGGTCCGTGTAGCCTTTGCTGATTAAACGGTCGGAGCCGGTTACGGTGTCTCCGCCCATGGCGTGCAGCTGGGCTAGGGCGCTCATGCCTACGCCGCCAATACCAATAAAATGAATTTTCATAATGTTAAGTCCTTTTTGGAAGATTTTAAAACAGCCGCGGCATAATCCTGCATGGTATAAAAACCGGCCGGCTGTTTCAGCAGCCAGGCGGCAATATGCACGGCGGAATCTGCAAATAAATCGCGGTTTAGTGCTTCGTGTTTAAGCACCAGTTTGTCATACGGGCCCGAAAGCGTAAGAATATGCGTGCCTACCACTTCGCCAAAGCGTTCGTAAGACACGTTGGCAAGCGGCAGGCCGATTTGTTCGGCCAGTTTTTTGGCCGTGCCGGAAGGCGCGTCTTTTTTGTGCACGTGGTGTATTTCGTGCAGGTTGCGTTCGTAATGCGGGAACATTTGGCTGGCCTTTTTGAGCAGTTGACCGAAAAAGTACACGCTCAGGCTTACGTTGGGGGCGTAAAAAAGCGGGATTTTGTGCTCTTCCTGTATTTGGAAAAGCAACCGTTCGGGCAGGTTGGTGGTGCCGATTAAACAGGCCGCTTTAAGTTCTTTGGCCAGTTCAAAGGCTTCCTGCGCCCCTTCCGGAGAGGAAAAATCAATCACCACATCGGCGGGTGTGTCTATTTTTTGGCCGGGCTCTCTGCCGGCGGCCACTTCCAGTTCCAGTTCGGGGGATTTTTTAATAATGCGGGCCACGGCTTTGCCCATTTTGCCGTTTGCCCCGTTGATGATTACTTTCTTCACAGGTATTTCTCCAGCAATAGTTGCACAATCTGCCGTGCGTTCATGGCCGCACCTTTGAGCAGATTGTCAAAAGTAATGAAATAATGAATGATGTTGGGCTCTTCCACGTCGCGGCGCAGGCGGCAGGCAAAGGTGTTTTCTTTGCCGCTGGCTTGCTTGGGGGTGACGATTTCTTCGCTGTATTGCAGGTTTGGAAAAGCATTCCACAATTTTTTAACTTCGTTTAAATCAAAGGCTTCTTTGGCTTTCAGCGTAACGCCTAAAGAGTGGGCGTTTTCCACCGCCACGCGCACCGTGTGCGGGTATACTTTGACATGCGGCAAATTTAAAATTTTGCGCGTTTCGTTAATGCCTTTTAATTCTTCGGACGTATAGCCGTTTTCTTGAATGGAGCCGATAAGCGGCACGCAGTTGTTTTCGTACAAAGAGCCCGGCGTGTGGAAATCTTCCAGCAGTTTTTTACCCCCGCCGCTGATGGCTTGATACGAGCAGAAAAACACTTCCGTCAAATGGTATTTGCTCATCAGCGGGGCCATGGTCATTACCAGGCCGGTGGTGGTGCAGTTGGGGCTGGCAATAAGGCGGGTGTCTTTGGTAATGGGCTGCGGGTTAATTTCCGGTATCACCAAGGGCACATTGGGGTCTTGGCGGTAATAGGCCGACATGTCCACAATATAGCCGATGCGGTCTTTGAGCTGTTCATACAGCCGCGCGCTGTCTGCATTGTCGGTGCACAGCACGGCTGCGTCCAACGCGGGGATTTGGTCGTTGCGGCCAAAAAGTTTTACTTCAAAAGGAACGGTAATTTTTTTAAATTCTGCTTGCAGCGTGCGGCCTACCAGGCCGTTGGCGCCGATAATGCCTACGGTTTTCATGTATACTCCTAAATTAACAGGGATTTATCCGCGTTTTTAAGCAATTCGTCCAGTTTTTCTTTATGCGGGCCCGACACCGCACCCAGCGGCAGGCGGACCGTTTCGCCGCCAATGCCCAGGCGCGAAAGCAAATATTTCACGCAGGTGGGGTTGGTTTCCAAATAACAGGCCTTAATCAGCGGGTAGGCTTTGGAG
>CALUQA010000031.1 GCA_944322775.1 uncultured Elusimicrobiales bacterium | reverse complement strand
GCAAAGTCCGCCTGTCCAGAAAGGTTTTGTTGAAATAGTTTTTCAACGCCTTAAAATCCCCGGGGAAACCCGGGGATTTTTTATGTGTCAAAAGCCAAAGGCCAAAAGCGACAGCCGTTTGCGGGTGGGGGAAAAGGCGCCAAGCCCGCTAAAAAGGCGGGGAACCTGGCTTATAAAAATATGCCTGGTACGGCAAAACGCAAGAAAACCTGGTTTAAACAAACCGCAGCCCCAGAAGCCGCCTGTATTTTTTGCTTGTGAGGTTCCACGTAAAAAGGTTTGTTGCTGTCGTTTGGAACTGTGCAAAGCGGTTTGATAACCCGCCTTTTGACTTTTGTGCCCGGCAAATGGCGGGCAATATATTTAATTTGTTGTGAAAAAGCAAGCACTTTTTTATGTCGGCGTACCAAACGCCCCAAAATTATGTAAAATATTAAAAAGATTGTGCGGGCCCTTTGGCCCGAGATATTCATAAGAGGGCAATATTCTTTATGAAAAAAACTGTCAAAAAAGCCGCAACCAAAAAAGCCGCTTCCAAAACGGCTGTGAAAGAATCCCCGATTTTGAAAGAAGTAAAACAACTTTATTCTTTCATGCAGGACAATTCCATTGACACCATTGAATACGACCAAAACGGCCTGTATTTGCGTTTGGTTAAGGCCAAACCCGCCATGGTGCCTGTGCCGGTAAACGTAGGCACGGCCGCCGCTGCCGGCCATGCCAATGCCCCGGTGCCCGTGGAAGAACAATATAAAGAAGTCATCAAATCCCCGCTTATGGGTATTTTCTTCCGTGGCTCCACGCCGTCTGCTCCTCCGTTTGTAAAAGAAGGCGCCCCCGTCAAAAAAGGCGACGTAATTTGCTTGATTGAAGCCATGAAGGTGTTCAACGAAGTGCGTGCCGATTTTAACTGCATTGTCAAAAAAGTGTTGGTGGAAAACGGCAAACCCATTAAACAGGGCGATGCGCTGTTTGCCATTGAACGGGTGTAACTATGACGCCGCTTCAGGAAACCATTCAAGCCGCCTGCGTGCGCATGATGGAATATTTGCAGGATAAAAAAGAAGCCACTTCCTGGCAGTTGAAATTGGCTCTGCATTTGTCCAGTTCCGTCTTGTACTTGGCCTTGGGCGTGTTGTGTGAACAGGGCAAAATCCGCCTGGAGGCAGACGACATTAACTATAAAGTGTCTTTGCCGCAGCCGGATATCACCCCGGAACAGCAATTTTAACAAGAGCCCCCGCAAGGGGGCTTTTTTACGGGCTAAGCCCCGGCAGTAATTTATGGGTCTTATGGACGCTAGACACTAGGTCCAAAGACCCTTTTTTTATGACGGTAAAAATGGGAAAATATAGATAATGAAAAGGCAAATTTTATCTGTTTTTTTGGTCGTTAATTTACTTTTAGGCCAGTTGCCGTTGTATGCTGGCGGACCTAAATCGTTGCCCGCGCGCCGCGCTGAGCAGGCTATTCCTTCCGTCACAGAACCGGCCACAAGCGACTATTTGGGCCGCCAAAACGCTTTTGCTCACCACGCGGCCCAAACGGCTTTGCCGGCCTATCAAGCGGCCGACTTGCAAGCCCGCGCCGAAAAGGCCCTTAAAGAAGGCCGCTCGGCGGAGTTTTACGTTTTGCTCAACCAGTTAAACACCCTTCTTTTAACGCAGATTAAAGACCCTTTTTTGCCCACGCGTTTAAATGCCCTGCACCTGCTGGCCGGGCATATTAAAGAAGGTTTTATCAGCGCCGAAAAGCAAAAGCAAACGGCTTTTTATTTGGAAAAAATCCTGCAAAATGCCAAAAAATGCCAAGGCAAAGAATGCCAGTTTTTAGGCCTTGGCGTGCTGACGCTGGCTTTATGCGCGCAAACACCCAATGTACAGAATATCGCCGCGGCGGCCGAGCTGCCGGGGCTTTCCAATAAGCAGCGCATTTTATCCTTTTACAGCCAATTATTAGCCAAGGATTACGGCTCCGACCAAGCCAATCAGTTGATGGGGGAGCATATTCTGCGCGCTTCTGCCTGGCTGGGCGGGCTGGATACGCTTCAGGCCCAGTTGACCCAATTGGTGCGTCAGGCGGGCACGGGCGGATATACCTATGACGCTAAAAACTATAAGCTTCAGCGCTTTGCCGTAGAGCTTATTTCCGCTTTTGGGGCCTCTTCCGTGCCTGTTTTGCAGGCGCTGGCCAGCCAAAGCCCCAGCCTGACGGTGCGCACGCATGCGGCCATAGAACTGGCCTACAAACATTTGCCGCAAAAAGACATGCAGCAGGTGCGCGGGCAATTGGAATATATCTATTGCGACCTTAAATTGCGCCTGCCTGCCCAGTTGGATTTTGAGCTGCGCCAGCAAATAGGCTATGCCTACGGGCAAGGCCAAAAGCCCGCTTTTATCACCGACGGACAATCCCGCTGCCTGGTGGTGGTGCCAAGCGGCCCTAACCCGCATTTGATTTTGGACGAATGGGTCTTAAAAGCCGGCAAAGAAGCTGTGCTGTGGTTTGCCCCAACGGCGGCTTTAAAGGCGGTGCAGTCCGGCTGGAAAATTTTCCGCCATTTAAAGGCGTTGCGCCTGTATGTAAACACCCACCACGGCATGAGCTTGCGCCAATTCTATCAGTCCGGCCGCCACCTGCCGCTGATGGGTGCCAAAAAAGAACTGACCGCCGCCCTTCAAAATGCCGCCAAAGCCCAAAAGGCCGCCCCGTCTGCACGGACAGGCGTTGTGGCGTTTGCAGAGCAAAATCAAGCGGCGGCCGACGTGCAAGCCATACGCAGCCAATACCTGCAAAAAACGCAAGATTTATTGGCCGCTACCCGTCAGCGCACGGATTTGTCTGCCGCCCAGCGCGCCCACGTGGAACGCCTGGCCCAGCAAGTGCAGGAAAACCCAAACTCTTCTTATGTGTTGGGGGAAGTGAGCCGCACCCTTAAAACCCTGCCCGACCGACACTATAATGCTTTAATGGTGATGGGCAGCCGCGTGGAAGGCGATGAAAAATTGCTTGAACAGCTGCGCCGCACCTTTATGGCAGACGGCTTTGGCTACCGCCGCCAAGGCATGAAAGACCTTTACGGGCTGACCAAACCCCATTTGCGCTACGAGTTTAGCAACTATGGCCTTACCAGTGACGAAATTTTGCTGCGCTGGGATACGCACGGGGGCATAAACAGCGCTTCCTATTGGGCGGGGGAATTGAATCCTTTGTCCGAAATTACCATGCCGGAAATTATCCATACCGTGCTTGAAAATTTACAAGGCGCACGGCAAAAGTCCATCACGTTGTTTTTGGACAGCTGCTACCCCGGTGCGGCGTTTAAGGATTTTATGTCCCTGCCGGCCCAGCTGATTGAAAATTTTAACTTGTTTGCATTGGGCGGGCATATGCAGTTAAATTTCCCCAACACGCTGCCCCTTTGGCTGCAGCAAGGGCCGCATTCCCCCAAAAGCTATGCCGCCTGGCTGTGGAAGGGCGGCGCCGCTAATGCCCACACCATTACGGGCAAGGCGTTTGTGGAAGGGAAAGTAATTGACCCGCTGGCCCAAGCCATAGAAAAAACACGCTATTTCCGCCCTACCACGTCTAAAGAGCTGCAGCTTTTGCAGCAAGTGACGTTGGCCGAGGAACCGTTTTCTTTGTACAAAGCCGTGGAAAATTTTGTGCAAAAAGTGCCGGGCGCCTCTATCAAAAACCTGCAATGGCCCATGCCCTATTACATCATTCCCTATGAGAAAAGT
>CALUQA010000030.1 GCA_944322775.1 uncultured Elusimicrobiales bacterium | reverse complement strand
AACGGGGATTTTTATAAGAAACTTAAAACTAAGATACGGAGAGGGAGGGATTCGAACCCTCGATACGGGAGTTAACCCGTATAACGGTTTAGCAAACCGCCGCTTTCGGCCTCTCAGCCACCTCTCCAAAAACTTTATTTAATTGGAAGTTAAGCGGAACAATATTATTATAACAAATAATGACGAAGATTTCTTTATTTTTAGTCGGCAGAAACGTTTTCTCCTGCATTTGCGTCAAGAGCCTAGCCTGCCCCAAAACGCCAATGCCTGCTAAAAACTTTTTTTAAGTCCTTCGTCTAAAGACGTAAAATGCTGTCCGCTGAGCTTATGCCACTTTTCGCCGCTGCAAATCCAATGGCCGTTGATGGAGGCTTCTTTTACTTTATCGTAATTTAAAGCCGGCTGGGCCCCCGTAATGCGTGCGGCCAAAGAATACAGCCAGGCCGCCGTTTTGAGCACCCACAGCGGGGCATTGGGCATAAAAGGCTTTTTAACGCCCATGGCTTTAGCCATTTTTTCAATAAACTCTGGCCAGGGATATGTTTTTTCTTCACAGATAAAGAAGGTCTCTCCCGCCGTGCCTTCCGTTTTGGGGATAAGCACCAGGGCGCGCACCAAGTCGTCCACATACACAAAGCTAAACAGGCCTTTGCCAGAAGTATTGACCATCAGCCCGCGTTTGACCCAAGCCGCAATTTTGGACACGCCCGAATCATTCTTGCCATACACAATCGGCGGGCGCACAATGGTCCATTTTACAGACGGTTTTAAAGTATGCACGGCCTTTTCCCCCGCCAGTTTGGTAATGCCATAGTCCGAAATGGGCTGCGGGGTCATATCCTCGGTGCGGGGGTGGTTGGCGTCTGCGGCAAAGCCGCTGGCAGCCAAGCTGGAAACATAAACAAAATGTTCCAAATCCGGCGTTAAATTGGCCGCGCAAACCATATTTTGCGTGGCGCGGGTGTTGGCTTTGGCAAAGTCTTCGTGGTTATAGCCAAAAATGGCCGCCGCCAAGTGATACACCATGCAGCAGCCCTCCATAGCTTTTTGCAGGGAGGCGCAATCCTGATAATCCGCCTTGACGATAGATACGTCCGGGTTGACGGGTTTATGTTTGCTTGCATGGCGCGAAACAATGCGCACCTTATAGCCTTCTTTAAGCAAAGCGTCCGTCAGGCGTTTGCCGATAAAACCGTTTCCCCCGGTCACCAACACTGTTTTTTTCATAAATCCTCTACTCCACCAAGTTATCCAACGCTTCTTTTGTCTTTTTGGCGCTCTTTTTCAGCTCGCCCACGGCGTCGGAAGCGTTGTCTATTTTTTGATTGATATAGTTTGCGTCGCGATGGACGTTGCGGTGGACAAAATCAAAATTAAAAGTAAGGCGTTTCATGCCTTTTTTTACGTCTTCCTGCGTGGGCCACTTGCCTTTTTGCATGCGCGAAGCGGGCGTTTCCCCGCCGGGCAGCGGAAAGTAAAAAAGCAAAGAGGCCAGCAACGCCCCCAAATACAAAATACTTACAAAACGGTTTAAAAACTCAAACTTATAAATGCCAAAAATGCCGCTTAATACGGAAAGCATAATAATCACGCACGTCCACAACAGGCCCGCCATCAGCATAAACGTCAGCCCGGCGCCGTCATATTGCGGCCATAAAATCATTACAATTACACAGCACGCAAGCAACATAAAAAAACGCTGCCAGCCTGTCATAATCAGCTCTCCTGTTTAAATTCCACCGTCACCGTCAACGTGTCTTTTTCGTACATCATTGGCAGCGGCGGGAAGGGCCCGGCGTTGATAACCGCGGAGGTGGCGGCAAAGTCAAAGCTGTCGTCACCCGAGGATTTTTGCACTTTTAAATCTTTAATTTTACCGTCACGCGCAATGGCAAAAGACACCATTGTTCCGCGCACTACGCCAGCGGGGCGGCGTTTTTCCCACTGGCTCCAGAGGCTGTTGCGCACCTGGGTAATATACCACGGATAGGGGAATGTGGCAAAATCTGTCTGGATATTTCCCCCTTCAAACTCACCTTCCCCGTTCGGGCCGGAAGAAGTGGAAGAAGAACCCTTTTCCCCCTCTTGTTCGGCCTCGTCTAAAATGCTGGGGGCCGCCAAGGGCGCCGGTTTGGCCGGAGCCTTTTTCTTTTTGGGTTGTTTTTTGGCGGAAATTTCTTCTTTGGCTTGATAGGCTTTTTTGTCTGCTTTTTTGGGTTCTTCGGCCGGTTTGGGGGCCGGAGTTTGGGCTACTTCTTTTTTGATTTCTTTGTTTTGTTCTTCCCCTGCACCGGCGGCCGGCTTGGAAGCGGCCTGCTGCATGGACACCACTTTACCGCTGCCAATAAAGTCAATGGTATACGTGGCCTGTGCATCGTTTGCCGGGCTGACCAGCACGACGATGAACAAGGCTAGCAACAAGTGCAAAAGGCAAGATAAAGCAAAATAGCGGTTCATTAGTTTTTAGAGAGCACCCCAATGCCCAGTTTGGCCGCGCCCAATTTTTTGGCCACGTCAAACACGTCCACCACCGTTTGGATAGGCACGTTTTTGTCAGCCTCTACCAGAATGGTTTTTTTGTTGGCTTTGCCCATGCGCAGCACCAGTTCACGTTCCAAGTTTTTAAGCGTATAGGTGCGGTTTTCTATGCGGATAGCGCCGTTTTTTTGCACTTCAATGCGGATAACGTCATCTTCTGCCGTGGTGTTTATGGCATTGGATTTGGGCAAATCCACATTCATTTGCATTTGCACCAGCATAGGGCTCATCACCATAAAAATAATCAGCAAAATTAACGTGATGTCTATAAAAGGCACCATGTTAATTTCGGCCATGACGGTTCTTTTTTTATGAGACATAGCTTACCCGCGGTTTTGCTGAAAGATGATTTCGTCGGCAATATTTTCCAGCTCTTTGCCGAAGTAGTTCGTCTTGGACAGAAAATAGTTATACGCTATTACGGCCGGAATGGCCACAAACAAACCGGCAGCCGTGTTGACCAAGGCTTCTGCAATGCCCGCCGCCACGACGGAAGCACCGCCCGCGGTGGCCGCAGCGCCGGCCAAATCTTTAAATGCGTGCATGACCCCGATAACCGTGCCGAACAAGCCGATAAACGGCGTAATGCTGCCCAGGGTGCCCAAAATGGTCAGCTTGCGCTGCAGTTTGGTCACTTCCCAGTCAATGGTAGAGTCGGCAATTTCTTTCAGCTCGGCTTTAGAGCGGTCCCGCTTTTCCACCAGCGTCATAATTACGTGCGAAGCCGGGGTGTCTTTGGTCATTTCGCGGGTGCAGGCGTCGGTTACTTTTTCATAATTGTCGGAGCGGATAGGGTGACGGCAATAGGCCATCAGTTTGCGCGACATACCAATGCTGCGTCTAAAGCGGAAAAAGCGTTCCAAAATAACGGAAAGAGAATAGACGGACAGCAAAATAAGCAGTATTAATACCGGTCCGCCGGCGCTGAGCAGTTCGCGCAAGTTGGTCATGTTGGAAAAATCCATAGGTTTTTTGTCTCCTTTTATACGGCTTTATATATTTATATCAAATCTGTAAGACGGGCGTTTTGCGTTTTGCAACTAAAAGCCCCCCGCCCGCGCACAAATAATAAAAATCTGCACCAAAATATTGGCCAACAGCCCGGCGGCTACGTCGTCAAACACCACGCCAAAGGCATTGTCCATACGGTCAAAG
>CALUQA010000029.1 GCA_944322775.1 uncultured Elusimicrobiales bacterium | reverse complement strand
AGGCAGGTGTGGACAAAATGTATGCTTCTTTGCTGCCGGCCGACAAAGTGCATTTGGTGGAAGAGCTGATGAAACAAAAGCCCTTGGGCAGCACCCTGCTTTTTGCGGGTGACGGCATTAATGACGCGCCTGTGCTGGCCCGGGCCGATGTGGGCATTGCCATGGGGGCTTTGGGCTCGGACGCAGCCATAGAAGCGGCTGATGTGGTGCTGACGGACGACAAGCCTTCCAAAATTCCGCAGGCGGTAGCCTTAAGCCGCTTTACGGTCAAAATCGTCAAGCAGAACATTTGGTTTTCGCTGCTGGTCAAAGCCGCGGTGCTGGTGTTGGGCGTGCTGGGCGTGGCCACCCTGTGGGAAGCCGTGTTTGCCGATGTGGGGGTGTCGGTGCTGGCGGTGTTAAACTCGTTACGGCCCTTGGCGTTTAAAAAATAAAACAAAAGCCGCTCTTCGGGGCGGCTTTTTTACGTCTTAAAGGCTTTGTATAATTTAATTATGCAGGAATATAAAATTGTATTTTCCGATTTGGACGGTACCCTTTTAAACAATGCCCATCATGTGCCGCAAAGCACCGCGCTTTATTTGCGCACCCTGGTGGCGCGCGGGGTGCCCTTTGTTATTGTTACGGCCCGCATGCCCGCGGCGGCCTTGCCCTTGCAGCGTGAGATAGGTATCTCTTGCCCGATGATTTGCTACGGCGGCGCGCTGACGCTGGATAAAGATTTAAAACCGTTGCGCAGCTTGTGTTTAACCCCGCAGCAAAGTGCGGCGGTGGTGGCTTTTGCAAAAGCGCATTTTCCGCAGGCGCAAGCCAGCCTGTATGCGCATGACGATTGGTATGCCTTTGCCACGCAGGCGCCTGAAATTAAATTGGAAAGCCAAATAACCGGCGTCCGTGTGCAACCCATGCCCGCCCTGTGGGACAAGCAGGTGCAGGCGCATAAAGTGTTTTTCATTACGCCGGACAGCGCCACCTGCGAACGAATGCTGCAGGCGCTTGGGCAGCAATTCCCCGCTTTGGCCGTTTCTCATTCTGGGTTTGGGCATATTGAAGTTACCGCCCCCGAAGCCGTTAAAGCCAAAGCCATGCAAAGCCTCTGCCAAACGTTGGGCATAGACATAGCCTGTGCCGTAGCCTTTGGCGACAGTTTAAACGATGCCGATATGCTGCGCGCAGCCGGTTTGGGCGTGGCGATGGAAAATGCCTCTCCGCAGGCCAAAGCCGCGGCCAAACGCATTTGCCCGTCTAACGAGCAGGAAGGCGTCAAACAAACCTTGCAGGCACTTTTTGGATAATTCCGCCCGTGACATAAAAAAACCCCGCTTAAAGCGGGGCTTTTTTAATTTTTGCGGCGGTATTTATTTTTCTTAATCAAATGTTCGTTATAGGTGCGGCTGAAGTCGTGCCGGCCGGTGTTGTCTGCCACAAAGTAAAGCGCGTCAAAATCCGGTTCCGGGTTTAAAACGGCTTTGACAGACTCGTAACTGGGGTTGGCTATGGGCCCCGGCGGCAACCCGTTGTAGCGGTAAGTGTTGTAAGGCGAGGGGTTGCGCAGATCTTTGTAGGTCAGGCCCTTTTTCCAGTAGCGGTTTTCGCGGAAGTTAAAGCCCAGCGCATACTGCACGGTGGGGTCGGCTTCCAGGCGTTTGCCTATTTTAAGACGGTTTAAATACACCGCGGCAATTTTGGGCCGCTCGTCATGAAAGATAGCCTCTCTTTCCACAATGGAGGCCACCGTAAGCACTTCTTTTTCGCTCAAATCGGTTTTGTATTGGCTGAAAAGCGGCTTAATGATTTTGTTGTATTGCGCCACCATAGCGTCCACCACGGCCCAGGCGGGGGTATTTTCCGAAAAGTGATAAGTGGAGGGGAAAAGCTGTCCTTCCAAATCCCGCTTGCGCACAATGTCCAAGAAGGCTTGCGCGTTGGTAATGTTGTTGGTGGCCAAGGCTTCGGCAATTTCTTCGCTGCGCCACCCTTCGGGAATGGTCAGCTTGGTCAGGTGCAGACATTTGCCGCTTTTAATGCAGTTAAGCACCGATTCGGACGGCATGTTTTTGCGCAAATCGTATTTGCCGGCTTTTAAGTCCTTGGCGGAGGAAGAAAGTTTTAAGATCAGTTTAAACCACGTGCGGCTTTTGATGACGCCCTCGTCCTTTAGGTTTTGGGCCACTTCGCTGGCGGTTTGCCCGGGTTTGATTTCAAACACCAGTTCTTCGCCGGTGCTGAAATAGTGCATTTTAACAAACAGCACAAACCCTGCCAAAAGCAGCAGGAAAATGCCGAGGGGGATAAACAGTCTTTTTTTCATTTGCTTGATTAGTGGCTCAGTTTAAAAAACGCGCGTTTGCCGGCCTGCAATACGTCACCATATTTAAAAGACAGCGGGCCGTCCTGCGTGATTTTTTTGCCGTTTAAGCGCACCGCGCCCTGCTCAATCAAAGCGCGGGCTTTGTTTTTGCTTTGGGCGGCGCCGGCTTCAAACAGCACGGCCGAGAGCATGGCGCCTTCGGCGGGTTTAAATACGGGCATTTCGTCCGGGTTTTCTTTTTTGGAAAATACTTTTTCAAAATTTTCGCGCGCGGCCAAGGCAGCTTCTTTGCCGTGGAAGCGTTCGGTCAGCAGGCCGGCCAGGCGTTTTTTGGCTTCCATGGGGTGCATGGCTTTTACTTCGGCCAAGTTTTCCGACGTTAACAATTCGTAATAGTTGAGCATCATTTCGTCGGAAATGGACATCAGCTTGCCAAACATGTCGTTGGGCGCGTCGTTAAGGCCCACATAGTTGCCGTAGGATTTGGACATCTTTTTCACGCCGTCAATGCCCACCAGCAAAGGCACGGTGATGGCAATTTGCGGTTCAATGCCGTTTTGCTTTTGCAGCTGACGGCCGACAAGCAGGTTGAAAATCTGGTCCGTTCCGCCCAGTTCCACGTCGGCTTTAAGCGCCACGGAGTCCTGCCCTTGAAAGAGGCTGTACAAAATTTCCAGCATGCTGATGGGGTTGCCTTCTTTCATGCGTTTTTTAAAATCTTCGCGTTCCAACACTTGCGAAACCGTCACTTTGGAAAGCGTTTGCAGCAGGTCTTTGCCGCTGACAAAGGGGTCCAGCCACTCGCTGTTAAAGCGGATTTGGGTTTGCTCTGGCTTTAACACTTTAAAGGCTTGGTCGGTGTAGGTTTTGGCATTTTCCAGGATTTTTTCGCGCGGCAAAACGGGGCGGGTGGAGTCGCGGCCGGACGGGTCGCCGATGGCGGCGGTAAAATCCCCGATGACCAGCACGGCGGTGTGCCCCAAATCCTGAAAGCGGCGCAGCAAAGAAAGCACCACACTGTGGCCCAAGTGCAGGTCGGCACTGGTGGGGTCGCAGCCCAGTTTGACGATTAATTTTTTACCGCTTTCCAATTTTTTTTGCAGGCCTTCCACGTTGACAACGTCCACGCAGCCGCGGGTTAAAAAGGCAATTTGTTCCTGGATATTCATACACCCTCTCATAAAAGCAGATCGGTTTGCGCCGGGCAGGCAAGGTCTGCCGCCCCGAGCGGAAAACTCTTTTTTATATTTTAGCATATGCGCGCCTACGCGCGCGTAAGAGAATGGCCTTTGGCGCCGTTTAATAAAAATCGTACGGGTCGGCCGTCAGCTTGAAATCCGTTTTTTTAGACGGGGCCAGCGTGTCCAGCGCGTGCACCAGGGCGGCGTATTTTTCGGGCGTGGTTTTAAAAAGCACGTACTGCTTTTTTAGCGTATCGGTTTTTTTGCCGGTTTTAACCGGGCCCAGCGTTTCGGTGCAGAAGGGGGCGGCGGCGCTCATCACGCGGGCCGTTTCGGCCGTAAGCAGGGTGCCGTCTTTGCTTTTAATCAGCATTTTTACCATGCGCACAAAAGGCGGATAGGCAAAACTTTCCCGCGCCAGCAGTTCTTCACGCGCGCAAGCCGTATAGTCGGCCGATAAGGCTTCAAAGGGGTAAATGTCCGGCGCGGAGGTTTGTATTACCAGCCTGCCGTTGGGGCGGGTGCAAAGGCGGTTTTTAAGTTTAAAAAGCAGTTGGCCGAATTTTTCAGACGCGCGGAAATCGGGGCTGTCCAGCTCCAAATCCGCATCGGCCACGGCGCACAGCGTAACCCGCGGGGAAAGGGGGGCTTCCAGCGCTTGGCGCGTGCCGACGACGACATCAGCCTCTTTTTTATCCAGCGCCAAACGCACC
>CALUQA010000028.1 GCA_944322775.1 uncultured Elusimicrobiales bacterium | reverse complement strand
GGTAAAATATAAGGACAAAAGAAAAAGCCGAGAATGGGAGTCGAACCCACAACCTACGGTTTACAAAACCGTTGCTCTGCCAGTTGAGCTATCTCGGCGCAACTTCTTTATTTATCATATCAAATTTGTTTACCGCCTCACAAACACCCACCGGGGATTTTGCTAAAATAAAACTATATTTTGACGGAGGGTAGCCATGAAGAAAATTTTTGCTTTTGCCGCGGCCTTATTGTGCGCCGCGCTGCCGGCTGTTGGCGCCGTGTGCCAACTGCAGCAGGAAGTGCCTTTGCAGTTGATGGAAAAGGAACTGACGCGCAGTTTTAAAATTTTAAAAAAACAAAAACCGCCCATTTATTATCTCTCTTATACGTATACACAGGGGGAGACGCACTCCCTGTTGGTGGCGTATGACGGGGTGGCCGTTCGCAGAGACGACAAAGACTCCGTGGCTGAAGTGATGGCCCGCGCCGGCAGTACGGCTTTGGATAATACGCACGCGTTGCGCGGTGAGCAGGAAAACTGGTCCGTGGCGGCGTGGAATACCCCCGTGCCGGATCCGTCCGACCCTAAAGGTTTTTTGACCGCGTGGTGGAAAGCCACCCAGCAGGCGGCCGAAACGGCCCAGCAGGATTTCAGCCGGGTGCAGTCCAATGTGCGTTCCATGGCAGACACGCGCGACAAATCGCCCGATTTTGTCTTTCCGCCTAAAGAAAACTATTGCCATACGGTTGCCTTGCAGCCGGTGGATTTGCAGCCGCTGGAAGCACGCCTGAAAGAAGCTTCCAAATTGGTAAACGGCAAAGATTTTGTTTTGTCGGCTTCTTTTTCCGCCTCGGTGGAACAAGGTCATCGCTATTTTGTCGACAGCCGCGGCACCCGCTTAAAAACACCGTACGGGTTTTACCGTCTGTCTTATCAATTAAGCGGCCGCGGCAAAGACGGGCTGGAAATCAGCCGCGACGGCATTTATGACGTCTCTTCCGTGCAGGATTTCCCCGATGAGGCCACTTTGTTGGCCGATGTGCAAAAATCGTTGCAGGAGTTGGAAGAACTTTCCAAAGCGCCGGAAGGGGAACCTTTTAATGCGCCTACCATTTTGCGGGGGCGTGCCGCAGCCGTATTTGTGCATGAGGTTATGGGCCACCGTTTGGAAGGCTTCCGCCTGAAAAACGCAGGCGACGGGCAAACGCTTTCCGGCAAAGTGGGGCAGCAGGTTATTTCCCCTCTTATCACTATTACGGCCGACCCGACTATGACGGAATTTAACGGCGAGCCGTTGCGCGGCCATTATGAATATGACGACGAGGGCGTAAAAGCACGCCCCGTCACGCTTATTGAAAACGGCGTGCTGAAAAACTTTTTAATGCAAAGCAGCCCCATTGAAGGCTTCCCCGCGTCCAACGGGCACGGGCGCAAACAAATGGGCCGCCGTGCCGAAGCGCGCATGAGCGTCATTCGGGCGACGGCTTCAGAAACGGTGCCGTATGAACAGCTGGAAGAAATGCTGCTGCAGGAAATCAAACGCCAGGGCAAACCGTATGGGTTTATCGTGGAAGATTTGGGCGGCGGCTATACGCTGACAGGCACCAGCCTGCCGCAAAGCTTTAAGCTGGAGGCCAAACGCGTGTTTAAAGTGTACCCCGACGGACGCAAAGAAGTGGTGCGCGGGCTGGACGTGGTGGGCACGCCGTTGGTCAGCTTTAACAAAATTTTGGCCGCGGGGGACGACGATACCGTGTTTAACGGCTCCTGCGGGGCAGACTCGGGCTGGGTGCCGCAAAGCAACATTGCCCCCAGTTTGCTGTTTGAAAACCTGGAAATGGAAAAAACCCGCAAGAGCGACTTTAAACCGCCCGTGCTGCCCGCACCGGAAACGGAAAAGGGGGATAGAAAATGAAAAAATATCTTAGCCTGTTTTTGCTGATGTTATGCTTGCCTCTGTGCGCGGCGACGTTGCCGGACAATATGTATTTCCGCGCCATGAACGACGAAATGAAACGCACTCAAAAAGAGCTGCGCGTAAAAGGCAGCCCCAAACCGTTTTTTACGGCCTATAAGGTAGCTTACTCTACGGCTCAGCGTTTTTCGGCCCAGTTTGGCGCGCCGTATGACAGCTTTGCCTTGCCGCAGACCAACTTGGAAGCGGCCGTATATATTTACGCCGGGGACGGAAAAAATAACAGTTCCGGTTTTGTAAACGATGCCTATTATTACAATCCCACTTCCACCGATACCATACCGCTCAGCTATGACGGCTTGCGCCGCTTTTTGTGGCGTCTGACGGACTTGGCATATGTGGAGGCTTCAAACTCTTACGAGAAAAAAGAAGCCTATAAACGCCAAAAAAACATAAAAGACAATCTTCCGGACTTTAGCAAAAGCCCCAAGGCTTCTTATGTAAAAGACATACCGGCTTTTCCGACGTTGGACGTTAAGCAGTATCAGCAGGCGGTCAATGACTTGTCGCTCTTGGGAAAACAGCTGCCTTACTTGGAGCATTTTCGCGTGACGCTGGACGTATCCCAACAGGATATTTTCTTTTTAGACAGCGAAGGCGATTTTTATCAATATAGCGTGCCGTCGGTCTATTTTTCCTTGTCAGCAGCTTTACGCAATCAGGCCGGATATACCGAAAATGTGTCCGATACGGTTCCGCTTGTTTGGGGAAAAGACCTGGACCGGGATTTTATGCTTGAAAAAACCCAGCAGTTTTTAACCCGTCTGCAGGACACTTACGCCGCCAAAAAACCGGAGCCTTATTTGGGGCCTGTGCTTTTGGAGCCGAAAGCGGCGGGGGGATTCTTTTACTATCTTTTTGTGCGCAATACCAATCACTCCAAGTCGTTGCTTTCCGCCCAGGCGGAAACGGACGGCACGGCCGGCCAGTTTAAAGATAAACTGGGCATGCGCGTGATGAGCAATTTGCTTGATGTGTATGACCGCCCGCAGGAAGCTTTTTACAAGGGCCAGCCTTTGCAGGGGTTTATGCCCGTAGATGACGAAGGCGTGCTGGCGCAAGAACTGCAGCTGGTGCAGGGGGGCAAACTGCTTACACTGCCCACGGTGCGCAGCCCCATTGAAGGACAAAAACAAAGCAACGGCCATGCCCGCATGAGTGGGGAAACCTATCCGCGCGCGGCGCTGAGCAATGTGTTCTTTGAGCCCAAACAGCCGCTTGGTGAGCAGGAAATGGAAGAAAAACTCTTGCAGCGCTGCCGGGATTTGGAACTTGATTATTGCTATATTTTGCCGCGCTTTCCGGCTTTGGGCGGCGGACAGGGTGAGCTGAGTTTTGCCTGGCGCATTTACAGCAAAGACGGACATAAAGAGCCGGTGTACGGCCTGCGCCTGACCGGGGTGACCACCCGCAGCCTGCGCGATATTTTGGCCGCAGGCGATGATGTGGAAGTGTCTTATTTTGTGGACGGCAATACGCGGGTGGCGTCTTCGGTGGTGGCGCCTTCGCTGATGGTGGACGAAATAGAAATTTTGCCCACACAGCGCAAACCGGACCGTGCGCCGTTTGTGCCTCTTCCTTAAAATAAAAGCCCCTGGCAACAGGGGCTTTTATTATGTGTTGGTTATTTGCTGTGGGCAAGCAGTTTTTCTGCAATGCGGTGGGCAAAAGAATCTTTGCCTAAGTCCTTTATTTTTTGCAGTTGTTGGCGGGCCTGTTCTTTCTTCCCTTGCTGGCGCAAATTAAGAAAGTTCATAAATAAGGCCAGTTCATTTCTCGGGTTTTCGGCAAGCAGTTTTTGCGTTTCTTCATAAGAGCGGGTATATAACCCGGCTTGATAAAGCCACATGGCGCGGGTGGATTTGATGTCTTCACGTTGCGGGTCGAGCAAAATGGCGGTGTCCAAATCTGCCAAGGCATCGTCGGTACGCCCCAGCCCTTTATAGGCGCGCGCACTAAGCAGCCAATAGGAAGCATTGGAGGGCTCTTCCATTTTTGCCATGGTAATATTAATAAACGCATCGGCAAAATTGCGCTGTTTTAAAAACGTATAGGCATAGCGTGCACGGTTGACGGCGGGCGCACGCGGGTTTAGATGGAAAAATTCGTCGTAATATTGGCGCGCTTTGGAATAAAAACCCATATCCAAATAATTTTCCGCCTGGCCGGCTAATGCTTCCAGATTATGGTTTTCCAGCTTGAGGGCTTGATCATACAGTTCAATGGAACGGTCCGTCAGCCCTGTGCGTTGGTAAAGGGCTGCAGCCGCCAATAAAAGCGGCACGTCTTTATCGTGAAATTCCAACGCTTCCAAATATACTTCCAATGCTTTTTCCGGCTGATTAAGGTGTTCGTAAGAGAGCCCCAACAGACGGTAAGCACGGGCCTCGCGCCGCTTGATGTTTTTGGTTTTGTAAATATAATTGCTCAGTTCAACAATGGCCTGCTGATAGTTGCCATGGTTGAATGTTTCGCGGGCGTCCACAAATTCCTGCTTATCTTTGGGACTTATGCCAAACAGCCCCGCCTGCACCGGAAGTGTGCAGAGCAGACAAAGCAAAACATAAAAAAAAGGTTTAGTTCTTAAGTACATCATCTATCGCAAACAGGAGCATGTCTTCCTGCAGCGCCTCCAAATCTTCACTGGCGGAGCGAATGCCCACTTCGCCGGCTTGGGTCAGTTTATCAAGCTCCAGCGTGCCAATGCCCAGCACGCGGTTTTGAATAACAAAATTGGCTTTTTGGGAAGATTCCTCTATCATGGCCGCTCCGCGGATATCCCCTACGCGCAGCAAATAGGCAGCCACGGTTTGCGGGGCTTGCGAATAAAAATCCGGCGGCGTAACGGAAGCGATAATATAGTCGGCCCCTTTTTGTTTAACCAAATTGACGGGCAGATAGTTGACTACGGCTCCATCCACCAGATAGCGGTGGCGGTAGGGCACTGGGTCAAAAATACCGGGCAGATTCATGCTGGCGCGCACGGCAATATCCACCGGGCCGGAGTCAAATACTACCTGTTCCCCGGTTTTTACGTCCATGGCGGCCGTGGCAAAAGGGATAGCCATGTCTTCAAAACGCATATGACCTATTTGTTGGTGGAAAAATTCCTGCAAATTGCTGGAAGAAGGAAGCCGCTGCAAAAACAGCAGACGCAGCACGCCCATTAAGTTGAAATCCGGCGTAATCGTGTCCATTTTTATATGGTTGCTGATTTCCCACAATTGGTCTGTGGGCAGGCCGGCAGCGTATAAAGAACCGACTACCGCCCCCATGGAAGTGCCCGCCATCACGTCTATAGGCACGCCGGCATTGTGCAACACCTCCAGCACACCCACGTGGGCAAAGCCGCGCACCCCGCCGGCCGACAGTGCCAAGCCGATAACGGGGCGTTCGTCTTTAGGAAGAGAAATAAACTCGTCCCACAAAAAATCCCGCAAGATGCCGTCTTCCGTCACGTTGGGTAAGGCATGCGCCGGGGCAACAAAGAAGCCCAAAAGCAATAATAAGAGGGAAAACGTCTTTTTCATGAGCGGTATCTCCGCCGTTTATAAGTCTTGGCCGATGGCCCACTCCAAGCCGGCTTTGGAGGATAAGTTGTTGCGGATACTTTGATAGTATTCATTGCCTGCTTGGTAATAGGCTTGCAGTGCTTCCAAAGCGTTTACGCCCGGGCGGGACGTTTTTTGCGTCTGAGAGAGCAACTTTTGCATGTCCTGCCAGGTGCGCTGGCGGCTGAAGGCTTCCGTCTGCCAGAAAATAAAGTCGGCATAATTTTCGGCCACTTGCACGCGGATCGTGTCTTCTATGGCGGCGCGGCGCAGGGTGCTTTGTTTCTGTTCGGCCTTGCGCTGGGTATTTTGCGTGCCGATATTGTACGGGATTGGCAGACGCACTGCCAAAGAGACTTGTTTGTTTACATCATCTAAATTTTCAAACCCCAGTTTTTCGTAGCTGCCGGTTAAAATTAAATCCGGATATCTGCGGGAAAGGGCCAAGTCAATGGCCAGATTGTCCAGTTCCAAAGCATAAATGGCGGCTTTGAGTTCGGGGCGGAACTCCATGGACCACAGATTTAATTTGGGCAAGTCCAGGTTTAACTCCACGGGTTTAAAATCCCCTTTAACGGAAATGGTGGAGTTGAGCTCTTTGTTAAGGCTTACCAGCATGGTAAGCTGCGCCTTTTGCAGCTCATTGTCAGCTTGATTTTTAAGCGAGGTAAGGCTGGAAAATAAATACTGGGCCTTTATTTTATCCCACGCATTTAATTGCATGGAACGGAAATATTCTTTGGCTTTTTGTTGCACGTCAGTGGCCAGCTGTACGTTATTTTGTGCGTAAAGAAGGCCAAAAAAGGATTTTTTTATGTTCAGTACGGTAGCATTTTTGACGGCTTCATATTTGCTTTGCACTTGTTTCAAATTGGCTTCTGCCATTTGCAGTGTCTTGCGGAAGCGCCCGCCGGCGTACAGATATTGCGTTGCGGTTACCCCAACACCAAAAAACTGGTGTTTGGTGTCGTCAGACAAAGAATCATTGTTGGGAATAAATCGATTGGCAACTGAGTCTGGCAGGACCATGGGGTAGTCCAGATCGTACCAAGTGGCGGTGCCTTGCAAAGCCAGTTGAGGCAAAAATAAAAATTTGGCCTCTTTTACTTTTTGTTCCGCAATAATAATTTCCTGCTGGGCTGTCAAAAACTCATTATTGTTTTCCAGCCCCAGGCGGATAGCGTCTTCCAGTGTCAGTTCATCGTTAATTAAGCTGGAAAAGCGCAACCCATATTCCTTTTGTGCCATGGCCGGCAAAGCCAAGCAGAACAAAAGGAAAACCCCAATTATTTTTTTCATACTCCCCCGTTATTTTTCTTTTTTAATTCTTCTTCTATCCGGTCCATCATTTTGTTAAATTCATCTTGCAAATCCATCAGCTGGTCCCCTTTGCGTAAATGCACCCGCTGGGAAAAATCCCCCTTGGCAATGGCTTTGCAGGTTTGCTCAAAACGATAGACAGGCCCCGCCATTTTGTGAGAAACAATGGCAGAAATTAAAACAACAAAAATTACGTAAATGACAATTTTGTAGATAAATCCAAACGCAATAGACGGGAAGGTATCGTAAATAGGCTGCAGCAGCACCGGGTATTTGTCAAAAATGTCGTTTAGCGTAAACGTCAGTTCAAAAGCCATAATCAGCAGCCCGGCCAAGACGCTTAAAATGATAAGCATCATATAACCGAACTGAAGATTTTTTTTAATAAAAATCGTGCGTCTTTTAAACTGCGGCGCAGGTTGAGCAGGCTTATTCATAATGCCTCTTTTTTATTTAAAAGTTGGTTACGTAGCGCAATTGCAAAATGCGTTCGTTTTCGTCCCCGCGGCCAATGCGGCGCACCGCGCCGGAAATAACCAAAGACGGGGTGACGTATACATGCGCGCCCAGGTTTAAGCGGGAGTCGCGCATATTATTGATATTATCCCATTCGCCTACCAAAGAGAACCATTCATTGG
>CALUQA010000027.1 GCA_944322775.1 uncultured Elusimicrobiales bacterium | reverse complement strand
GTCTTTAATAAAAATAAATCCGTCGTCATCTACCGACACGATATCGCCCGTTTTAAACCAGCCGTCCTGTGTAAAAGCGTCGCGCGTGGCCTGCGGGTTGCCAAAATAGCCGCGGAACACGTTGGGGCCCTTAATGCACAGTTCGCCTTCCTGGTTGCGGGGCACTTCGTTGCCGTCGTCGTCCAGCACAATGGTGCTGACGGAGGGAATGGCCGGCCCGACCGATTTGATTTTTTGCAGTTCTTCGGTATTGACGCTTACCACGGGGCTGGTTTCGGTAAGGCCGTAGCCTTCTAAAATTTTTACGCCGATTTTCTTTTCAAAGCGGTCTTTAATTTCCTGCGTCAGCGGCGCCGCGCCAGATACGGCAAAGCGCACATGCTTAAACGGCCAGAACTGCAGGTACAGGCGTTTAAAGCCTTTGGCCTCTTTGGAAAGCACGGCCAAAATTTGCGGCACGGCCAAAATGAGCGTCACGTTTTCGCTGCCCATGGCAGACAGCCAGGTTTTGGCCGGCATAACATTGGCTACGATGACCACTTTTAAGTTTAAATACAGCGGAATGACCACGCAGGTTGTCCACGCAAAAGAGTGGAACATCGGCAGCAGGCACAAAAAGCAGTCGTCGTCGTTAATTTTAAAAATCTGCGCGCAGGAAATCACGTTGCTGGCCAGGTTGCCGTGCGTCAAAATGGCGCCTTTGGGCTGGCCGGTGGTGCCGGAGGTGTAGAGAATAAACGCGTCGTCTTCGGTGCGGGTGTCGCAGCCGGCGGTTTCATCGTGATAAGTGGATTTTTCAATCTGTTCCCAAAACTTTTGCACAAAGGGTTTGTCTTGGGCAGATTCGGGAATGGTATCGGTGGAAAAAATGCATTTTAAATCCGGCAAAGAGGGCTGGGCTTTTAGGTAATGGCGGATAAACTCTCCTTGCGTGACAATGGCCTTGGCGCCGGAGTTGTTTAAGATGAACTGGATTTCTTCCTGCTTGGTGACCATAAAGTTCATCGGTATGCACACGGCCCCGATTTTATACAGCCCGTAGCTGGCCACCACCACGTCTATGGCGTTGCGGTGCACAATGGCCACGCGGTCGCCTTTGCGAATGCCGTGCTCCCAAAACATATCGGCGGCGCGGTCCACCTGCATTAACAAATCCAAATACGTTAATTTTTTGCCGGTGGCGGCTTCCACCAAGGCAATTTTTTGCGGAAAACGATAGGCACTGTCACTTAAAGAAGTATATAAATCTTTTCTGCGGATCATATAAACCTCACCGATAAAGTAAAATTATCCCTTTCTTTTATTGTATCTTAAATCAACCCTGGCGGGGGTCCAAAATGTCTCTAAATCCGTCCCCAAGCAGGTTCCAGCCCAATACAAAAAGGAAAATCACTCCCCCCGGCACCACCACCGTGTACCAATAGGCAAAAGCGTTTGTGCCGCTGCCCAGCACCCAGTTGCGCGCCATGGCAATCAGCTGGCCCCAGTCGGCCGTGCCGGGCTGCGCGCCCAACCCCAAAAAGGAAAGAGAGGCCGCCGTCAGCACAATATAACCGATATCTAAGCTGGCCACCACCACGGACGGATAAATAGAGTTAGGCAAAATGTGTTTTAGCAGCAGCCGCGGGCCGCGCGCCCCCAGCGCACGGGAGGCTGTTACAAAATCGCGCCGTTTGACGGACAGCACGTCCCCGCGCACCAAACGCGCATAAGAAGGCCAGGCCACGGCAGTCAACGCAATCATCATGTTTTTAATGTCCGGCCCCAGCATGGCCGCAATCACCATGGCCAACACCAAAGAGGGCACGGCAAACACCACGTCGGTAAACCTCATAATTATTTCGTCTATATACCCGCCGAAATACGCCGCCGCGGCCCCCAGCAAAAGGCCGATTAAAAAGGCAAAAAACGTAACCGTTATGCCAATTTTAAACGCCAGGCGCGTGCCCCAAATGACGCCGTAATAAAGGTCATATTGCTGTTCGGTGGTGCCGAAAATATGTTCGGCCGAAGGCGGCTGCGGGGTGACGTTATAACTGCTTTGCGGCAGCTGATACGGATTATGCGGGTTATGCACCGGCGCCAGCACGGGGGCCAGCAAAGCCACCAGCGCAAAGCACGCCACCAGCACAAACCCCGTCAGCGAGGCTTTATTTTGCAAAATGCGTTTAAAAATGCGGTTATTCACTGATTTTAATCCTCGGGTCTACCGCCGTATACAACACGTCGGAAAGTAAATTGCCCAGCACAAACAGCACCGCCACCATGAGCGAAAAGCCCATAATGCCGGCAATATCCAGCTGCTGCGCCGCCGTCACGCCAAAGCGGCCAATGCCGGGATAGTCAAAAATCGTTTCCACAATCACCGTGCCGCCCAGCAAACGGATAAACTGTATGCTGGCCAGCGTAATCACGGGGGTAATGGCGTTTTGGCCCGCGTGAAGGTACACCACCGCCCCTTCCGGCAAGCCTTTGGCGCGGGCCGTGCGCACATAATCTTTGCCCAGCTCTTCCAGCATGGACGAACGCATCACGCGCACCATCAGCGCAAAAGAACCGATACACAGCGTAACGGCCGGCAGGACCAAGTGTTTAAGCACGTCCCAAAACACGGCCAAATTGCCGTTAAGCAAAGAATCAATAAGCAAAAACCCCGTGTAAGAATGGAAAGCGGGCGCATGAATAATCACGTCTGTGGAAATGGAATATCCCCCGGGCGGGAACCAGCCCAGCTGCCCGTAAAAGAACATCAACAGCAGCAGCCCCAGCACAAAAATAGGGAGCGAAAATCCCCCCACCGATATCATGCGGGCGCACACGTCTTGCCATTTGTCTTTTTTAACGGCAGACACCGTGCCGAACCACACGCCGAAAAACACCACCAAAATAATGGTCACCACCGCCAGCTGTATGGTGGCGGGCAGGTATTCTTTGATAGCTTGGGAAACGGGCATATTGGCGCTTTGGCTGTAACCCAAATCGCCCTGCAGGGCACTGCCCAGCCAGCGGCCGTATTGCTTGAACACATTGTCGCGCAGGCCGTATTTTTGAATAACTTCTTCCAGCGCGCCCATTTGCCGCGGGTCTTTAATATACAAAGACGCGCGCATTTCCGGGCTTAGGCGCTGGGTAAGAAAAAACAGCAAAAACGTCACGCCCAGCGCCACCAGCGGCAAGAGAAGAAGCCTTCTTAAAACATAACGCAGCATATACACCCGTTTCCGTTAAAAATTATTGTTCGTATGCAAGCAGCGTGTCCAACGCAATGGCCGCCGCCTGGTAAAACTCTTTAATGTCCAAATATTCCGCCGTGGAATGGCAGTTTTGCACGCCCACGCCCAGGTTGGGCATCAAAAGCCCGTGCTGGCACATAATGTTTGCGTCACACCCGCCGCCGGAAGCCATGGCTTTTACGTTTACTTTATTCTTTTTGGCGGCCGCCAACACCAGCTTAACCGTAACGGCCGTTTTTGGCACGGACAACGCACCATAGCGCTGGGGCGTTTCTATCTTAATTTGCGGTTTAATGGTTTTGCCGCCCACCCGTTTGGTAAACGCCTTGACGGCTTTGGCAAAGCAGTCTTTCATGTGTTTTACTTGCTTTTGCAATTTTTTGGCGTTTAAACTGCGCACTTCCCCGTTCAAAAGCAGTTTGGGCATGACCACATTGGTCACTTGCCCGCCCTGCACCACGCCAAAGTTGCACACGGTTTCTTTGTCCACGCGGCCCAGTTTCATCAGGCTTAAGGCTTTGGCGGCCACTTCTAGCGCGGAAATGCCCTTTTCGGGGCAGACGCCCGCATGCGCGGCAACACCCGTAATTTCCACCTTAAAGTCGCACACTTCGGGGCCTTGCACCAAAAGTTCGCACACGCTTTCATTGTCCAAAATCAGTCCGTCGCGGCCTTTAATTTTGCCGTAATCCAAGTTTTTGGCGCCGCCCATGCCGTTTTCTTCATTGAGCGTAAAAATGACCTGCACGGGCACCGTGTCCAGCTTTTGTTCTTTTACGGTGCGCATGACTTCCAAAATAATGGCCAGGCCGGCTTTGTCGTCGCCGCCCAAAATGGTGGTGCCGTCGCTGGTGACGCGGTTGTTTTTAACTTGCGGTTTCACCCCGCGGCCCGGTTTGACCGTATCCATATGGGAAGAGAACAAAAAAGTTTTTCCTTTGCGCGTGCCTTTAAAAGAAGCAATAATATTGCCCGGCGCGTCGGAACCGATTTTTTTGCCGGCCTTGTCTATATACACGCCGGCGCCCATTTTCTTTAGTTCTTCGGCCAAATATTTATTGATGGCGCCTTCGTTAAAAGATTCGCTGTCAATGGTGACCAATTTTAAAAAAGTGTCCAAAAGTCTTTTTTCGTTGATTTTTACGTTCATATTTTACCTCTCTTTATATGGCGTAACGGCTTTTTTCTTTTTTAAA
>CALUQA010000026.1 GCA_944322775.1 uncultured Elusimicrobiales bacterium | reverse complement strand
GGAGTTCGGCACCGGCGCCTTAAAAATTACGCCCGCGCACGACGCCACCGACTATGAAGTGGGCCAACGCCACAACCTGCCCATCATGACCGTAATTAACGACAAGGGCAAGATGATTAACTGCCCCGAAAAATACAACGGCATGGACCGCGACCTCTGCCGCAAAGAAACGGTCAAAGATTTGGAAGAAGCCGGCCTTCTGGTAAAAGAAGAAAAATACAACAATGCCGTTTCCACCTGCTACCGCTGTCACAACGCCATTGAGCCGTTTATGAGCGAGCAGTGGTTTGTAAAGATGGACAAACTGGCCGCCCCCGCCATTGCCGCGGCCGAATCGGGCGAGCTGCAGTTTCACCCCGCCAGCTGGAAAACCCCTTTTGTAAACTGGCTTAAAAACATACAGGACTGGTGCATTTCCCGCCAAATTTGGTGGGGGCACCGCATTCCCGTGTGGTACTGCCGCCACTGCAGTGCAAAAGGCCTCACCTTTGCCACCGACAAACAAGGCAAAGAACAGCTGACCAAAGTATCCTTTGAAGACGGCGCCAAGCCGATTGTCTCTTTCGGCAAACCGGAAAAGTGCCCCATTTGCGGCGGGCATGACTTGGTGCAAGACCCCGACGTGCTGGACACGTGGTTTTCTTCCGCCTTGTGGCCGATGTCCGTTTTCGGCTGGCCGGACGAAACCGAAGAACTCAACTATTTCTATCCCACCACGTCCATGGTTACGGGCTATGAAATTTTGTATCTGTGGGTAGCCCGCATGGTAATGATGGGGCTGGAGTTTAAAGGCAAACTGCCGTTTAAAGACGTATTCTTAAACGGTATCGTGCGCGACAAACGCGGCAAGAAAATGTCCAAATCCTTGGGCAACGTAATTGACCCCTTAGACATGACCGCCAAATACGGCACCGACGCGGTGCGCTTTTCGCTGCTGATGCAGGCGGTGCCCGGCAAAGATATTCCGTACGCCGAAGAAAGCATCACCGGGGCGCGCAACTTCTGCAACAAGCTCTACAACGCTTCCCGCTTTATCCTGATGAATATGGAAGGCATCAAAGGCCCCTTGGCCATGCCCAAACAAGCCAAAGAGCTGGCCGACCAGTGGATTTTGGACCGCTACGAAACGGCCATTAAAACCGCCCGCGAAGGTATTGAAAAATACAACCTCGCACTGACGGCCAACACGCTCTATCACTTCTTGTGGGGCGACTTCTGCGACTGGTATATTGAGCTGGCCAAACAGCGCTTCCAAACGCAGGAAAAAGAATACGTCATGGCTTTGTGCGTCAACATTTTGTACGGCACGCTTAAAGCGCTGCACCCGCTCATTCCGTTCATCACCGAAGAAATTGCCGCCAGCCTGCGCCCATATGTTGACGAAAAGGCCGAGTTTTTGCTGCAGCAAAAATATCCGGAGTTTGACGCGTCCCTGCTTAACCCGCAGGCCGTCAAAAAAATGGAAGTGGTGCAGGGCGTGACCAAAGAAATCCGCACCATTCGCGCCCAGTTTAACGTACCGCCGGGCCTTAAAATCAAGGCCGTGCTCAGCGCCGCGGACGAAGCCGAACTGGCCGTCGTGCGCGAGCAGGAAGGCTACATTAAACTGATGGCCAAAATTGACGATTTGCAAATCGGCGTCAATCAAGCCAAACCCAAACAAACGGCTACGGCCACCTTTGGCAAAATTGCCGTTTACGTCCCGTTGACGGGCCTGATTGATTTTGATAAAGAAAAGAAACGCCTGGAAAAAGACATTGCCGCCGCACAGGCCAATATTGCTTCGCGCAAGGCGCGGCTGTCGCAGGAAAACTTTATCAAGCATGCTCCGCAGGAGCAAATTGACAAAACCAAGGCTGAACTGGCCGCGGCCGAAACCCTGCTGACGCAGGCCCAGGCCGCCTTGGCGGACTTGGCTTAACACATTTATCCGGGCGGGGCTTGGCTGACCGCCCGGATTTTTTTTATAAGGAGTGTACATGAAAAAAATCTGCACCGTTTTAATTGCCCTTTTGTTGCCGCTTTGCGCCGCCGCCCAGCAAAACTGGAAGGCCGTCATGCGTTACGACAAACAGGCCGCCAAAACCGCTTTGTCCGAGCGCCTGACCAAATACGCCGCTTACGACACGCAGGCCGACCCAGAAGCCGACAAAGTACCCTCCAGCAAAGGCCAAACCGCGTTTGCCAAGGCCTTGGCCAAAGAACTCAAAAACATTGGCGCCAGCAACGTAAAAACAGCCCAAAACGCCATTGTAACGGCAGACATTGCGGCCACCACGGCCAAGCCTTCGGCTACCATTGCCTTTATCGCTTATCTGGACACCACCCCGCTGCTTAGCGACAAAGGTGTGCAGCCGCAAACTTTTGCCAAATATAACGGCGGCGACATTGTGATAAACGCGCAAAAAAATATCCGCCTTACGGAATATAACAGCCCGCAGCTTTTGGACGCGCGCAGCCACGATTTAATCACCGCCTCCGGCGACACGGTGCTGGGGGCCGACCCCAAAGCCGGCATTGCCATTATCATGACTATGGCGGACTATCTGCTGGGCAACCCCTCCATTGAACACGGTCCTATCAAAATTGTGTTTATTCCCGATCATGCCAACGGCCGCGGCCTGGCCGAGCTGGACATTGCTTCTTTGGGGGCCGATTATGCCTATATCGTAAACGGTTCCAATTTGGGAGAAATGGTGACGGAAAACTTTAACTCCCGCTCGTTTACCGCCGTTTTTGAAGGCAACCGAACTGCCGACGTGGGACAAGCCATGAACTCTTCTTATGCAGACAATTTGCTCATGGCGTCTGACTTTCATACGCTGCTGCCGCGCCAGCGCCGCCCGGAAACCACTGCCGACCGCCGCGGATTTATTTTGGTGGAAGATATTTCCGTGCAAGGAAACCATAGTCAAATTTCTGGCATAATCCGCGCTTTCAGCCAAGAAGAAATGCAGGAACTGCAGCGCTTGGTGACGCAATCTTTCAACACGGTCAAAGCAATGAACCCCAAAGCCACCCACACGCAACTGACGTGGAAAGATGATTTTAAAAATGCCAAAGATATGCAGGCCCCGCAAATGGTGACCCAACTGCAAGCGGCCCTGCAGCAGGAAGACATTACCCCCAAACCGCTGGCCCAGCGCGGGCCCAATGCCGCGGCCGCCCTTACAGAACGCGGCCTGCCGGCCATCAGTGTTTTCAGCGGCGTTTTTCACCCGGGCAGCCTGCTGGAATACGCAGACACCGACGTGATGGAAGCGTCTTTGCGCAGTGTACTTTCGCTGGCAAACAATTGGGCGGGGCAAAGCGCTCAATCCGACCTTTAAATAATATGTCACAAAAACCCGCCGCGCAAACGGCGGGTTTTTTATGTACTTTTTCCAAATACAGACCCACAAAAAAAATAGGTCTTTTGGCCCTTGTGCGCGGCCGAAGCGATTAATTAGAATAAGGGTGTGAAAGCGTAGCTGATACTTCTTTGAACATTTTTCACAACAGGAGAATATTATGAGAAAACTACTGGCATACACCGTCGCACTGGCACTGTTTTTAAGTGCGGCGCCGGTCTTTGCCCAAAGCAATGTTGCAGACAAATACCGCGCGGGTATGATACCGCGTTTTCTGTCCTATGTAACCATTGGCAGTATGAGCGATTATGACGCGGAATGGATGACGCCCGGGCAAGAAGAAATGGCCAATGCTTTGTATGAAGAAGTCAAAGCGTTTGGCTTTCCGACGCATTTTTCTGCCGACAAATATATTTACGTCAATATTCCTTCCAATTTGAAGAACCGCCAAGCCCCCGTTTTGGGCTTCAGCGCTCACTATGATACCACGCCGGACATCAACGGCAACGGGGTAAAACCGCAGGTCATTAAAAACTATGACGGCAAAGCCATTACGCTGAAAAACAACCAAGTCATTGACCCTGCCAAAGACGATTATTTGCAGAAAATGATCGGCAAGACCATCGTCACTTCCGACGGCACCACCAACCTGGGCGCCGACGATAAAGCCGGGGTAACCATTGTGATGACCTTGCTGAAAACCTTGGCCGAAAACCCCAAAATGCCGCACGGGCCGATTCAGGTCGTGCTGACCCCGAACGAAGACGTGGGCCGCAGCGCCGAACGCTTGGAATTGCAATACTACAAACCCGATTACGCTTACGATTTTGACGGCGGCGTGGACGGCGAAATGGTAGTGGCCAACTTCTCTGCCTATGGCGTTTTGGTCACTGCACACGGCATTAACGGCCACCAGTCTTACGCAGCCGACAACGGCTACCGCAACTCTGCCAAACCCATTGGTGATTTGATTGCCGCTGCCGCTCCGTCTGCCAACTTGCCCAACAACAGCCGCGGCGAACAAGGCTATATTGAACCGCACCACATTGAATACAACCAAGCCGAAAACACCCACATGGTGGACTTCCGCCTGCGCTATTTTGACCAGGAAGAAGGCAAACGCTATATTAACCGCATTAAACACGTGGCCGACAGCTTGTCCCAAGCGCTTAACGTTGCCATTGACGTGCAAATCAACAAGCAATATGAAAACGTGGCCTACGGCGTCAAACCGGAAGCTTACGATATGCTTGCTAAAGCCATGACCGATGCGGGCGTCAAACCGGACCCGAAACAAGAACGCGCCGGCACGACCTCTGCCATGATTATGGCCAAACACGGTTTTGGCGGTTACACGGTGTTCACCGGCCAGAGAAATCCGCACGCCTTTATTGAATGGCTGAGCGAAGAAGATATGTTTAAAGCCTATAAAGTGGCTTTGAACCTGGTCAAACAAGTAGCCCAAATGAAAGTTGCCAAATAAGCATGAAAATTCTGATTGCTACTGGAAACGAACATAAATTCAAAGAAATTACACATATCCTCCCCCGCCGTACAGCAACGGGGGAGGATATTGATTATGTAAGTCTTAAAGACGTGGGCGGGCTTAAACTGCCGCCGGAAGACGGCACCACCCTGCAGCAAAACGCCCAAATAAAAGCCGTATATGCCGCCAACGAAACCGGCCTGCCGGCCATATCGGACGATACCGGGTTGGAAGTGGAATTTTTAAACGGCCGCCCGGGCGTGCATACCGCCCGCTACGCCGGCGAACACGCCGACACGGACGACAACAACCGCAAACTGTTAAACGAGCTGGAAGGCCTGTTTTTGGGCAAACGCGCCGCGCGTTTCCGCACGGTGGCCTGCCTAGCCATGCCGCATGGCAAAACAATGAGTTTTGAAGGCACGTTAAACGGTTTTATCGGCTTTGGCTACCGAGGCGAAAACGGCTTTGGCTATGATCCCCTTTTTATTGTGGAAGGCTCCCGCAAAACATTGGCCGAAATGACTGACGAAGAAAAAAATGCCATCAGCCACCGCGGCAAAGCTTTTAGACAGTTGGCCCAGCATTTGGCCGAACTGAAAAAATAACGGGTTTCCCCTTATCGGTCCCCCGATTTTTAACGCAGAAAAACCCCCGCTTGCATTTGCAAACGGGGGTTTTTATTTAACGTATTTTGCTAAAAACGAATGGCCAGCATGTCCGGACGGATTAAATAAAACAGATTAATCAAAGCACCGGCACTTAAAAAAGGCCCAAACGGAATGGCATCACCTTTGCCCTTGCCTTTAAAAATCATCAAGAATACGGAATAAACAAGCCCCAGCACGGAAGCAAAAACAATGGTGGTGATTACGCCTTCCCAACCCACAAAGGCACCAATGCCGCCCATCAGTTTTACGTCGCCGCCGCCCATGGCTTCTTTTTTAAACAGCACATAGCCCAAAAGCGCCACCGCCAGCGTGCCAAAGAAGCCGACGGCTGCACCGGTAAGGCTTTGCAAAAAGCGGCTCCAAAATGTGCCGTCAAAATTGGGGTTCAGCCAGCTAAACGCCAAGCCCAGCACAATCAGCCCCAATGAAAAACGGTCCGGAATAATCATCAGTTCCAGGTCTATCACGGACAGAATAATCAAACTGTAAAGCGCCACCAACAACACGCCCGTCCACGGTGTCAGCCCCCAGTGCCACACAAAAAGCAGCGTCAGCAAACCCGTCAAAAACTCCACAATAGGGTACTGGCAGGAGATAGGTTCTTTGCAATAGCGGCATTTACCGCCCAAAATCAAATAGCTGATAAGCGGGATATTGTCGTAAAACTTGATATGCTTTCCGCATTTGGGGCAAAAGGAACCCGGCCACACAATGGATTTATTTTGCGGAATGCGATAGATACAAACGTTTAAAAAACTGCCGATAATCAAGCCAAATACGGCTGAAAAAAACAAAATTAGGCTGTCCATGCTTTCTCCTTATACAAAATGTCCCCCGCGCCAAAAACGCGGGGGATATAAAACTAATGGGTGTTCCAGGCTTTGCCGTAACTGTCTTCTTTATCCGTGTTTACAAACACGTCGCCAAAGCGCGGATCCGCCGGGTCATTAACGTAGGCCCAGCCGCCGGTTTTGGTAAAGGCGGCCTCATACGTTCCGGCCGTCACTTTGTTGGTTTTGGGCAGCCCCGGCACATTGACCTGCGGGATAGCTTCAATATACGTGGGCACCAGGCTGGTCAGGTTGTCGGTAGGATAGAC
>CALUQA010000025.1 GCA_944322775.1 uncultured Elusimicrobiales bacterium | reverse complement strand
GTCTGGCGTGCCTTGGGCGGCCAGGCGGCCGTCTTTATCGTAGGGTTTGCCTGCAAATTGAGCGCAGGCAATGTCCATCAGCGTGTTGGCGGGGCCGCAGTCAAACCCAAAGGTTTTAACGCCTTTGCCCACCACCGACAGATTGGCAATGCCGCCTAAATTAAGCAGTATTTTGGGCCGGCCGCGGCCAAAGAGGTATTCGTCAAAAAACGGCACCAGCGGCGCCCCTTGGCCGCCAAGGGCCATGTCCATTTCCCGAAAGTGCGCCACCACGGGCACGCGCAACGCCGCCGCCAAAAAAGAAGGCTCCCCTATTTGCAGGGTGTTGGGGGTTTTGTCCTGCGGGCCGTGATAGACGGTTTGCCCGTGGCTGCCGACGCAAAACAAATGCGTAAGCGGCAGGCGGAATGTTTTTGAGGATGCCTTGGCTTTTTGCGCATACAGTTGGCCCAGCTCAAAGTTAAGCTGCGAAAGCTGCGGCGCAGGCAAAGCCTTGGCCTGCAGCAGGCGTTGTTGCAAAGCGGCGGGATAGGCATAATTTTTAAAACATAAAATTTTAAAAGGTTTTAGCTGCACCGCGCACACGGTCAGCCCGTCGCAGCTGGTGCCGCTCATCAGCCCCAGGCAATAGGCGTTTTTGGGCAAAGTAAAAAAATTATTTTTCACGCAAAGCCTCCGCCAAAAAACCGCGGTGTTTTTTCAGGCGTTTTTCGGCTTGCGCGCGCGTGCAGTTTTTAAGGTGCATCAGCACGGCCGTTTTAACATTTTTGCCGGAAGCGTCCAATAATTTTTGAGCGGTTGCTTGGCCTGTTTGGGCCACCGTCATAATCAGGCGCAGGGCGCGGCGAATGAGTTTTTGATTGGTGGGGCGCACGTCTATCATCAGGTTGCCGTACACTTTGCCGGCGCGTGCCATGGCCCCGGTGGTAATGGCGTTAAGCGCCATTTTGGTGGCGGTGCCCGCCTTCATGCGGGTGGAGCCGTTTAAAGCCTCGGCCCCGGTGGGCAGATAAATAAAAATAGCGGCGTCTTGGGTGTCTGCTTGTTTGTTGCAGGCCAGCAAAACGGTGGTGCAGGCGGCTTGCTTGGCCGCGTGCAAAGCCCCCAGCACATACGGGGTAATGCCGCTGGCCGTCAGGCCGATGACCAAATCCCCGGGGCGTGCTTTTTTAAGCACGTCTTTGCCGCCTTGGGCGCTGTCGTCTTCGGCGCCTTCTTTGGCGCGGAACATGGCGTTTTTGCCCCCGGCAATAATGCCTAAAATTTGGGAAGGCTTTGTGCCAAAAGTCGGCACGCATTCGGCCGCTTCCAGCACGCCAAGCCGTCCGCTAGTGCCGGCGCCGATAAAAATAATTTTGCGGCCGGCCAAAAAGGCCTTGGCCGCCGCGTCTATGGTTTTGGCAATGTCGGGGGCGGCTTTTTGGACCGCGCGGGCAGCGTTAAAATCTTCGGCGTTTATCATCTGCGCTATTTGGCGCGGGGAAGAAACGTCCAATTTCTTGGTGCGCGGGTTTACGCTTTCGGTTGGGATTAAAGCAATTTTTTTCATTTAGTCTGCGTCCGATATTTGCATTTTGTGGCTGCGGAATGCTTTTTCGGTTTCTTCTATGGATTTAATTTTGTGCGTCAACGGGATAACCGCCAGCGTGCACAGGCTTAAAACGGCTACGGCTATAAAAAAGTGCTGGTAACCAAGCGCCGTCTGCATTTTGCCCGAAAGCATGGAAGGCACCATCATGCCCAGCGCCATAATGCCCGTGGAAATGGCATAGTGCGAGGTTTTGTATTTGCCTTGTGATACATACATGATAAACACCATAAAGGCCATCAGCGCAAGCCCGTTGCCAAAGTGCTCCAGCGTAAGCAGCGTGGCCACCACCCATACCGCGGGTTTTGCATACGACATGTATATATAAAAGAAATTGGGCAAAATTAAAATAAGGGCAAAAGGCCAAATGCATTTTTTAAATCCGTAGCGGCCCAAAAAGAAGCCGCCTGCCAAATTGCCCGCAATAATGGCCGCCACGCCCAAGGTGCCTTTAATTAAGCCGTACTGCTGGGTGGACAGCGCCAGCGCGCCCGTGCCCGGCGTGCCGATTAAAAAGGGGACGACCATTTTTTCCAGCAGGGCGTCGCCCAAGCGGTAAAATAAAATAAAAATCAAAATATACACAATATTTTTTTGCTGGAAATAGGTTTTAAACGCGTCCAAAAAAATGGGCAAGTGCCCGGTGGAAACGGCGGGCTTGTCTTGTTGGGGGGCGGGCAATATCCACACGTGATAGAGCGCAAACAGGGCAAACAAAACGCCCATGCCGGCCAAACCCAGACGCCAGCTTAAAAGCACGTGGCCGGTGTGCTGTTCCAAAAGGCCGATAAGCATAAGCAGGGTGCCGCCGCCAAAAATCATGGCCAAGCGGTAGAAAATGGTGCGTATGCCGATAAAATAGCCCTGCTTTTCGGCAGACAGGGCCAGCATATAGTAGCCGTCGGTGGCGATGTCATACGTGGCGGACACAAAGGCACCCGCGGCAAAGCCGCATAAAGACGCCGTAAAAAATGCATTCCAACCCAAAGCCAATGCCACGAATAAAAACAGAACGGCAAAAAGGAACTGGCACGTCAGCAGCCAGCGGCGCTTGGTGCTTTTGCTGTCCACCAGCGGGCTCCACAGCATTTTAAGCGTCCAAGGCAGGTACAAAAAACCCGTCCAAAAGGCAAATACGTCGTTGGGCACCCCCAGCTTGCTGTACAGCGCCGCAGACACTACGTTTATAAGAATGTAGGGCAGCCCTTCCACAAAATACAAAGAAGGGATATACGCCCACGGGGACGGGTTTTTGTGCATAGAAGCTCCTATTTAAAAGGCAATCGTCCGGCCAGCAGGTCGGCAAAGGGTTTAGTGGGTTGGCTGCGCTCCAAAATCATTTTGATAACCGAGGTCAGCGGCACGGCCAGCAAGGCACCGATAACGCCCCACACCAACGCCCAAAAGATTAAGGAAGCAATCACGACGATGGGGTTTAAGTCCATTCCTTTGCCCAGCCACTTTGTTTCCAGAATATTGCCCACCACAAAGTGTGTGGCGGTAAGCAGACAGACGGCCAAAATCATTTGCCAGTCAAAACCATATTGCAAAAACAGCACCGGCAACGGCAAAATGGTGGCAATAAAAGGACCGATGTTGGGGATAAAGTTAAGCACAAACGTGATGACGGCAAACATAATGGCCAGCTCTGTGCCGACGGCGGCCAAAATAATCCAAGTTAAAATGGTAGCCAGCAGCGAAACAAAAATTTTAATAATCAGATAATAAGAAATTTGTTTTTCAATATTGGTTACCAGGGCGGTTTTTTCGTCGCTGGAGGCGCGGCCCATGAACATAAAAATAAGAAACAGCGAAATCAGCGCCAGGTTGGATACAAAAGACACTACACTGCCGCCCATAGTGCGCAGCAGGTTAAAAATAGGCAGACGGTTAAGCGTTTCGGACAGCAGTTCGGAGTTTAATTTAATGCCGAATTTTTGGGCCGTTTGCAAAAACCAGGCCACGGTGTCGTTTAATTTTTCGGCATAAATATTGGCTCCGTTTACAAAAGAGGAAATGGAGTTTGAAACAAAAATGACCGAAAGCGTAGCCATGCCCAAAAACAGCAAAATGCCGATTAAAAAGCCCAGCAGGTGGGGCACTTTCCATTTTTTGTTTATCCAGTCGGCAATAGTATTAAGCACAATAGATAAAAATACGGCGATGACAAAGGGCATCAGCACGGCTTTGGCGTAAACCAAAATCCAGGTCAGCGCGGTGCCGGCCAAAATAATCAGGCAGGCATTATTGATAGGCGCATAAACGGAAGATACGGTTTGTTTGAACATATATACTCCTTATTTAGAGAAATGCTTTTCTCTATATTATCATAATCATAAAAAAGAGGGGACACGCTTTGTGCGGCGCGCAGTATTATTTGTGTACAAAATCTTGCCAGAGAGCGCGCAGGGCTTCTTCTAAAGAAACAGACGGGGAAAAGCCCAACGCCTGGAATTTGCGGGTGTCCGCGGCGGAAAAAAGAATGTCCCCTTCCCGTGCGGGGCGGAACAAACGCTTAAGCGGGCGGCCGGATATTTTTTCTATCAGATCGGCCAGTTGAAGCAGGGAATACGTTGTGCCGGAGCCGACATTGTAGGTCTGCCCGGGCTGGGCTTTTTCAAAGGCAAGCAAATTGGCGCGGACAATGTCTTCCACCGAAATAAAATCGCGCGTTTGGGTGCCGTCCCCGTTAATATATATGGGCTCCCCGGCGGCCGCCTGATGCAAAAAGCGGGCAATAACCGCCGAATAAGGCGAGTTGAAAGACTGCCCTCTGCCAAACACGTTAAAATACACCAAGCATACCGTCGGCAAAGCAAAAAGCTGCGCGTAAAGCCGGCATAAACCGTTGCCGGCATATTTAGAAACGGCATAAGGGGATTTGCCTTGGAAAGGGCTTTGCTCCGTAAACAAAGAGGCTTGTTGCGCGTCCCCATAAATGGCACAAGAAGAGGCAAACACCACACGCTTGGCCTTGTTTTGGCGTGCGGCTTCCAACAGGTTTACGGTGCCCTGCACGTTGATTTCCATCGTTTCGCGCGGTTGCTGTATGGACTGCGGCACCGATACCAGCGCCGCATGGTGCGAAATGTATTCTATGCCTTGGCAGGCTTTATTAAGCGCGGCATAATCGCGAATGTCGCCGGTAATGCATTCAATATCGTTTTTAATGTCGGCAAGATTGTCGACATTGCCGGAAGAAAAATCGTCGAACACGCGCACTTTCTGCCCGCGCCGGACCAATTCTCTGGCCAGGTGCGAGCCGATAAAACCGGCCCCGCCGGTAATAAGCCACGTGTGTTTTTGAGTAAACATGTTTCCGCCGATAAAAAATGTTTTCTATATTGTACTTATTTCTTTAAGGGCGACGAAAATTTTTCAATAAAAAACCCCGCATGAAGCGGGGTAATAAATGGTGGGCAGTACAGGATTTGGCCACCCGTTGCCTTAGTGACCTGCGGCCCGGTCGGCCCCGCCTCGCGGTGCTCGCCTTGCCGGGGGCAAACTCGCACAACGCTGCGGCTTTCAAATCCTGCCGCACGCAAAGCAGTTTGCGTGCTTACTGCATAAAAAACCCCGCATGAAGCGGGGTAATAAATGGTGGGCAGTACAGGATTTGGCCACCCGTTGCCTTAGTGACCTGCGGCCCGGTCGGCCCCGCCT
>CALUQA010000024.1 GCA_944322775.1 uncultured Elusimicrobiales bacterium | reverse complement strand
GTCATGCCGGGCATAAATTTGCCTTCGGTATTGTCTACGTCTATCACCACGGTGTAGGTGGTGGAAGAACTGCTGGACGAAGACGAACTGCTGGAAGAGGAAGACGACGTATAGTTGGTGCGCACCTGGCGAACCGTGCCGGTAAATTTTTCGTCGGGGTAGCCGTCCAAAGTAAATTCGGCCGTTTGACCTTCTTTAATTTTGACCACGTCAGCTTCGGAGACTTTGGCTTCAATTTGCATTTGGGTCAAATCTTCCGCCACGGTGAACATTTCCGGAGTAGCATAACCGGCCGTGAGAGACTGGCCTTCGCTCACTTTTTTGGTCAGCACCATGCCGTCCACCGGCGAAACGATGCGCGTGTTGTCCAAATCTTTCTTGGCGCTGTCCAAGCTGGCCTGCGCCTGAATAACGCGGGACTCGGCCGAGTTTAAAGCGCTTTTTGCGTTTACAAACTCCAGCTCATACTGTTCCAAATCGGTTTTGGCCACATATTCTTTGTCATACAAAGACTGATAGCGTTTTAAGTTTACCTGCGCCAAGTTATACGTCATTTTGGCAGATTCCAGCTCTTCTTTGGCAGAAGAAAGGCTGGCCACCGCCTGGTCATAGTTGGCCTGAATTTGCGTCGGGTCAATAAGGGCCATCAAATCGCCTTTCTTGACGGGGGTGTTGTAGTCCACATAAATAGCCAAAACTTCGCCGGACACCAGGGCACCCACTTCGGTGGTGTTTACAGGGGCAATCGGGCCCGAGGCTTCCACCAGGTCCACCACGTCGCCTTTTTTGACGGGCACCGTGGTATAAAGCGGCGCTTCGGCCGGTTTAAAAAACATCTTCCAGGCCACAAAGCCCAGCACGCACAAAAGTGCCAGCAAAATAAGTTTTTTAAGCAAAGACAATTTTTTTATCCAGTTCCATAAACCGGAAAATATATTTTGTGTTTTTTTCATATCTATCTGGTCCCCATGGCTTTTTTAAGTTCGGCCAACGCTACGGCATAATCGTAACGGGCGGTGAGCAAGCTAAGTTCCGCGTCGGTATAGGCTACCTCGGCGTCTTTTAAAGCGATGATATCGCCAATTCCCTCATTATAGCGGCCGCGGGCCAAGTCCAGGTTTTCTTTGGCTTTTTCCACGGTAGAAGCCGCCACGGGAATACTTTCCGCCGCTTCGTTAAGCGAAATAAACGCGTTTTGCACTTCCTTAAAAACATTATTGGAAAGGCTGCGGTCACTGTTTTGGGCGGAGGAAAGATCTATGCGCGCCTGCTTGACGCCGTTGTATACTTTAAACGCACTGAAAATGGGTATTTCCACCCCGGCATAAAGGCGGGTTTGGTCATTGTCCAAGCGGAACTCGTCGCCGCTTTTGCTAAAAGACGCGCCCAGCGTAAACGTCGGCCAATAAGCGGCTTTGGCCTGGTTTAATCTAATTTCGCTTATTTCCAACGCCACCTTGGAAGAATGCACGTCCGGGCGGTTGGCATAGGCTTGTGTCAGCGCTTCATCAAAAGTCAGGGTAAAGGGCTCTGCTTCAATGGTATCGTCCAAGATAAGCGGTTTTTCCCGTGTGACGCCCATGACGTTTGCCAAATTGGAAGTTTGCGTTTTGACCAGGTTTTTGGCGCGGATAAGGCTTAAAATTTCGTTATTGAGGTTTACTTCCGCCGTCGTCACGTCCACCTTGGGGCGCAGGCCTTCGTCAAAAAAGGCTTTGGTGCGGTCGTATTGCTCTTGATACAAATCGCGCGACTGCGTGCGGATAGCCACCGCGCGCTGGGCAGAAAGCAGGGCGTAGTAGGCGCTTTTAACGTCTGCAATAACGGTGTTTTCCACGTCGCACAAACTCATTTGCGCGCGCTGCAGCTCCAGGCGCTGGGTTTTGATGTCGCGGATTAAATCGGTAATGCCGGAAATAGATAAATCCGCATCAATGGACTGTGCATCCGTCCCGTGGTCGGCACGGGGAGCGGGGGGAATTTTGGAGTTGGTATATTCCTGCTGGGCAGAAACGGACACCGTCGGCAAAAACACGTTTTTGGCATTGCTTAAAGACACCGCGGCCGATTCAACCGCCAAACGCGCACTGACCACGGTGGGGCTGTTGGCCAAAGCAATGCGCACGCAGTCGTCTATGGTCAGTTTTTCGTCCAAAGACGGCAGCGGTTCATTGGGGTCGGGCAGCTGGTTTAACGCGGCGGCCGCTTCCGCCTGTGCCTGAGCAGCCAAGGGGGAAAGTTCATCCTCTTGCACGGAAGCGTTTTCCGTCTGGCCCGCCACCACCGAAGAAATCGGCTCCGTGGCGGCCGGGGCGGCCGTATCAGCTGTATTACCTGAAGAGGACGTAACTTGCGCAGGCTCCGATGTAACCGGCTGCGGCATTTGCGCCCACACATAAGGCGCCGTCCCTAACAGGACGGCAGATAAAATAAAAAGTATTTTTTTCATCATTATAATTATATAAATAAACGTAAAGTAAGCACGCCTTTTTTATAAGGTGTGCGCTGGGTATATAACACAAAAAAATGGGTTATTATTGCAATACGAAAAACAATTACCCCAACGCTTTTTGATTATATATAATAGAGGTATGTGGAAACCGGTTGTTTTGCTAGTATTGTCTAATCTGTTCATGACGGTTGCCTGGTACGGACACCTTAAATTTAAAAGTACCGCTTTGTGGGCCGTCATTTTGGTGAGTTGGGGCATTGCCTTTTTTGAATACTGCCTGCAAGTGCCTGCCAACCGCATCGGCAGCGGTTATTTTACCGTTACCCAGTTAAAAGTAATGCAAGAAGTGATTACCTTATTGGTATTTACGGTATTTTCTATTTTTTATTTTCATGAAAATTTCCGTTGGAATCACTTTGCCGCTTTTTGTTTGCTTGTCGGGGCCGTATTTTTAACCTTTAAAGAATGGTAGAGGATATCCATGAAAAACAAACATAAACTTTTTACGCAAATTGCCGAACTGGTGGCCCAGCAGTCCACCTGCTGCCGCATGCAAGTGGGCGCGGTGCTGATTAAAGACAGCCGCGTCATCAGCATTGGTTTTAACGGCACGCCTACCGGCCAGGAACACTGCGAAGACCACTTTGCAGACCTCTACAAAACCGCTTTTAAAGACCAATACCCCACGTATGCGGACTTCCGCGCCAGCCGCACATTTTATGATTTGCACGGCAAATGGTCCGTGGAAAACGAACTGCATGCCGAACAAAACGCCATTTTGTTCGCCGCCAAAAACGGCATTGCCACCGCGGGCAGCACCTTATACGTAACCTATTCTCCGTGTGTGCACTGCGCCAAAGTAATTGTGACGGCGGGCATTTCGCGCGTATTCTTTAAAAACTTGTACGACCGCAGCCAGGACGGGATAATCTTCCTACAGAAAAACGGCATTGAATGCCGCCAGCTGACTGAAGCCGAACTGGCCTGATTTGCCCATAAAAAACCCCGCGCCAAAAACGCGGGGTTTTTATTTAAATGATATTTGTTTTTTGCAAAGTATCCATCACTTCGTCGCTCAGAACAGCCATTAAGTCCGGCTCGTTGCACACGCAGCAAGCGGCTCGGTTGGCTTCCTCGTTAATGGTTTGCAGGTCCACCCCGTTGATAAGGCCCAAGCATAGTACCGCACAGAACACTTCCGCACAGCCGGAAGGGTTGGGCCCCTGGTCGGCATAAAAGCCACCGCATTCATACACATGCTGGCGGTCAAAAAGCAGGCTGCCGTCTTCTCCTCGGGTAACGGCCAAACAACATAAGGACGGATATTTGGCAAACAAATGTTTAACCGTTTCTTCCACGCCCATATCTTCTTTCCCCAGCCAGCGAGCAACAATGGGGATTTCCCGCTGATTAATTTTCGCGGCTGTAGCCCGGGCAAAGGACTGGTCCAAAATTTCCGTATTATAATAAGGTTTCTTTAAATGCAAATCCAGCAGGCGCACCGTTTGGGGGGAAGTTTTATCCAAAAAACTATAAATTGTTTGGCGCGTCTCTTCCGCGCGTTGTGCCAACGTGCCAAAAATAACACCGTTTACGCAGTGGGCCAAATCTTCCAAAGCGGACGTCATGGACAGATGGTCCCAAGCAACATCTTCTGTAAAACGATAAGAAAGCCGACCGGTTTCGTCAAAATGCACATGCGCTTCCCCAGTAAAAGCATTTTCCATTTGCATTATATAATTCAACGCAAAATGCTTGTCTTTCAGTTCCCGCTGCATACGCTGGCCGTGCTCTCCTTTGCCAAAAGCGGAAACCAAATAACTTTGCGCACCCATTTGCGCGCAATACCATGCTTCGGCTGCCGGAGCACCACCCAAACGAACGCCTGTTGTCATCAAATCAAGCAAAACTTCCCCTAACACCGCTATCTTGGTCATATAATTATTCCTTATTATTACCATACAATATTTTTTTTTAGGCAGACAATCCCAAAAACAGGTTTATTTTCAAAATGCCGGCTTTTTTAATATAATGATGTATATGGAAAACAATCAAGAATCTTTGTCTCTATACGTTTCTAAACTCATCGACGTTTGCAAAGCCCATAAAAAAGCCCTGCTGACGATTATCATTATAATCGTTGTGTTGGCGGGCGGTATTGGCTTGTATACGTCGCACAAGGAAAAAACCTTGCAAAACTCTTGGGCTATGTTTTACAATGCACAGCTTGCTTTGCTGACCCAAGGGGAACAGCAAGCCATAGAAGCCATTGACCAATTGGAAGCCGCCTATCCCAATACAAACGCCGCTTATTACGCGCGTTTAATGCAGGCGGATCTGCTCTTTACCGAAGAAAACTATGCTCAAGCGGCCGACATTTACAAACAACTCATGCAGGCCAAAAACCAGCATGTGCGCATGATTGCCGCCGTTTCTTTGGGTGGGGCGCAGCAAGCCGTAAAAGACTATGCTTCTTCCATTGAAACCATGCAAAATTTTATTGCGCAAAATCCTTCCAGTTTTGCCCTGCCGCAAGCCTACTTTACCTTGGCTTTAAGCCAGGAACTTTCCGGCGATAAAACCGCGGCTTTGGAAACCTACAAAAAACTGTTGGAAGATTACACCAAAACCTACTACGGTGTATTTGCCAAAGACAAAATCAATCTGCTTAGCAAATAAAAAGACTCCCTTTCCGCATTACTCGGAAAGGGAGTTTTTATTTTAACTAAACTATAACAAGGACTTATCATGCAAAAAACAATAAAGACGTTAGCCGTACTTTTGTTGCCTTTACTGTTCTGCGCCGACGTACAGGGCGCGGGATTTGCGCTCTATGAGTTCAGCGCCAGAACCACCGCCATGGGCGGCGCCACCATGGCCAACAAGGCGGAAGCCGCCTCTTTGGCCGTCAACCCGGCTTTGATTACCGAGCTGGAAGGCACGCAAGCCCAAATTGGTGTGACCGCCGTATCTGCCGACGCCACTACCACCGTGGCAGGGCAATCCCGCTCGCTAAAACATGACATGTGGTATTTGCCCAATTTCTTTATCACCCAAAAATGGAGCGACCAAGTGTCCGTAGGTTTGGGCGGTTTTTCCCGCTATGGTTTGGGCGGCGAATATAAAGACCCCGTGGAAACCTGGATGGGCAGCAACTTGGCCTATAAAGTAAAATTGGAAACCTTCTCTTTCACGCCGACTATCGCTGTAAAAGCAAATGATGAATTATCTATTGCTATGGGCTTGGAAGCCATGGTCATCGGCTTTTCACAAAATTCCTATTCCACTGGAAGAGGATATTATGAAGTCAGTGGCTCCGGCGTAAGCTGGGGGGGCAATTTCTCGTTGATTTACAAACCGCTGTGGGCCGAAAAATGGGCCTTTGGTGCGATGTACCGCTCTAAAGTTAAACAGAACTTAAACGGCCGCATTGACGCAGGAACCATGACAATTCCCAGCCCTATCAATATTCACAGCGGCGACGCCGAAGGCGCCATCACCCTGCCCGACAGCATTTCCGCCGGTGTGTCTTTCCGCCCGACGGACAAATGGGTGCTGGAAGCCGGCATAGTGGGCACGTTCTGGAGCGCGTATGACCAAATTCTTATCCAATACGCTGATAACAGCACCAACCCCTTTGTGTTTAACAATAAAAAATACAAAGACGTGTATCGTTTAAACTTCGGCACGGAATATCAACTCAACAAAAACTGGGCTTTGCGCGCCGGTTATGTGTTTGATAAATCGCCGATTAACAAACACGAAATGGATACCCTGGTGCCGGTAGATGACCGCCACATTGCCAGCGTGGGCGTAGGCTACGCACAGGATAACTGGACGCTGGACTTGGCCTATGCGCATATCTTCAGCAAAGACCTCAGCGGCACGTCTGAACAAATGTCTGCTATATCCGGAATGACTATTCCGATGAAATACACTGACGGCAAGAGCGATATGTTTGCCCTTACCTTCGGTTACAAATTCTAACGCGCTACAGTTTAAAAACGGCCTGACATAAAGTCAGGCCGTTTTTATTTCTGCCAAAACACCCTCTAAGACTGATACCTCCGAACCGATTAAACGAAAAGCGGTTCTTTGTCTTGCAGCAACACCACCTTGGTCTGCGGGCAAAGGGTTTGCAGGGCCTGCGGTTTTTGGGTATGTATAACAATCACCGCCTTCGGGCAAAGGGCAGTGACCAGTTGCGCTATTTCCTGCGCGGACGCGTGCCCGCTGGTATGCAGGGGCTCCCAATGAGGAGCCAACGCAAGAAAAGCAGGCAGCGTGCTCTGCGGCTGGCGGAGGTAGCCTTCCCACATAGAATAGAGGATAATTTGCCTGGCAGGGTCAAAACGCCGGATGATGTTTCTGAAGGACTGATTGTCGCGCACGGCCATTACAAAACCTTTTTCCCGCAGGCGGTCAAACAAGCGGGGCGAATAGATTGTCTTTTTGATATGGCGGTATAAAGGAGAATAAGCGCCCCAGTGTTTTTGCAATAAATCAAGCAAGCGCTGTTGGTAGGCGTCACAAACAAAATATTTTCCGCGCGGAACCGCTTTGGACAAAGCGCAAATACGCTCCAAATTGGTGGAGGCGCACAAAACAAAAACATATTTGTATTGTTTGATATATCCGCGCACTTGCCGCTGCAGTGCACTTTCCGTAAGCGGGGGGGTAAACGGACGCGAAAGCGCCGTTCCCTCCGTAATCAATGCGTCCACTTGCCCAAGGCGGCGAATTAGTTTTGCCATTGCTTTACCCCTAAACCCGTGACAGCGAAAATCGCCCGTGTGCAGCAGGCGCTTGCCTTCGGCTTCTATTAAAAACATATAGCTGTCGCAAGCGGAATGGTCCACGCAAAAAGGCGTAATCTTCAAGTCGCCTATCGTAAACATTTGCCCGGGGGAAAACGTGCGCGCCTGTTCCACCCGTCGGCGCAAAACAGGCTCCTGATACGGCAGTGTGTGCAGCAAAATATCTTTGGTCAAGGCCCCCATATAGATAGGGATATCCGCGCGTATGTGCGGGAGCAGGCCGATATGGTCCGCGTGGTAGTGGGTAAACAAAACACTGTCGCAGGAGGCGGTATTATCCGTCACGCCGGGGACGGACAGCTGGGCCTGCGCAGAAGAATCTTCCGAGGGTAAAACTTCGCCCATATCTATTAAAATGCGGGCGGAGGCGCTGCTTATTTGCGTGGCTACACCGCCTATTTGGCGGGTGCCTCTGTGGACGATAACTTGCATATGCGATAAGACGCGGGCCCCGCTTCCTGCAGGCAGAATACGGTTATGCCTGCTTTTTGAAACAAACGCAAAAGTGTCGGCGGCGCCGCATTATATTCTTGCTGTTGGCAGGTAAGGCGGCCGGTGCGGCGGTCTTTTTCAAAAAAAGCCAGCGCTTTTTGGTAGGTATCCGACGGATAGCCTGCCGTGTAGGTTAAAATTTCCGCCGCCATACGCAGCAAGGTTTCGCGGCTGGTATAGGGTTTTACTTCCGTGGCATAGGAAATGTTGCCGCGGCGGATAATTAAATCTATTTCCCCTATGCCCTTGCCATAATAATAAGCGGGCACTTCATAATCGGCAATTTGGTAGGGGCCTTCCAGGCTAAACCGATAGGCAAAACGGCACGCATCGCAGCATTTGGTGCAGGAAGAAGAATTAAAATAATACAGGCACTTGCAAAGGGCTTTTTCCCAAAAGGCGGAACGTTTAAAACCCGGGCAATGTTTGTGCTGTCCGGCATAAAAAGAACCGTGGTTTGCATACAAGTCCGGCTGAGCAGTGCCCAGCAAAAGCCGGTTCAGCACTTCCGGCTTCTTAGAGTCCAAAGCGGCGCAAAGTTGGGCAATAAGCACCTCATAATTGCTTTTGGTAATGCTGTCTTTAAATAACTTGTTAGCGGGGGGCATATTTTCCTCTGCAACGACGAAAAAATTATAACATAACTGTAAATGATACACAATGTACGCGGCCTTACCGGCAACGGCTCACACGTGCGGGTTAGGCAAAAGCGACGTTTTATTGCCCCGAGGCTGAGGAACCCCCTAGGCAAAGTGCCCGTACACTTTGTCCTGTAAAATTTTTCCGTCAATAAAGAGGCTAAAAGCCGGCTTCCGTACCCGAAAAGCGGCTTTTGCCTAATAAAAAACGGGCACAAGCCCCGTCAAAACAGTGCCGTTCCCGTCTTACGAATACCCCGCCTTTGCCATATGCAAGCACAGCATATACGGCATACATTCCTATAGCAAACTCCGCCGAAAGGCCCGCTTTGTCAGGCATTTTCTTTCGCAAGCAGACCGGCTTTTTCCAACCCTTTTTGCACTAAACGGGGCAGAGCATAGTTCTTTAAATCGGCTTTTTTGATACGGATAAATTCTTTGGGCAGCCGTTTTTTGGCAGGCAAAGTAAGCGCATAAAAGCTGGCCAAAATAATTTGGTGGGAAAGAATATGTTTAAGCGGCGCGCAGACCAAACGGGGGGAAAGGGAACCAAAAAGCTTTTTAAACTCCTTCAGGCGGCACAAATCTTCCGGCGCCAGCGGGGAGGCAGACTGCAAGAGCGGAATTTCATACAATCCCTGCCAAATGTCCTTTTCTTCCCGACGGCGCAAATAGGTGTATGGCCCTTGCGCTACGTATACATAGGAAAAATAACGCCGGCTAAGTTTTGTCTTGCCCGCACGCACGGGCAAAGCATCCACCTTGTCGTTTTGCAGTGCCTTGCATTGCTTTTTAAAAGGGCACTGCGCGCAATCGGGGTTCTGCGGCACACACTGCAAGGCGCCAAATTCCATAATCTCCTGATTAAAATCGTCGGGGTGGCGCTCATCCAACAATCTTTGCGCCAGTTGCTTTATTTGCCCTTTGCCTTCCGCACTGTCTATCGGCAAAGAAACAGCAAAAATACGGCTGAGCACCCGCAGCACATTTCCGTCCACCACCGCATAAGGCATTTTATAGGCAAAAGAGCATATGGCCGCCGCCGTGTATTCACCCACGCCTTTTAGCGCCAGCACCCCTTCGTAAGAAGAGGGGAAAACCCCATTCATGCTTTGCGCCGCGGCATGCAAGTTGCGCGCCCGGCTGTAATAACCCAGGCCTTCCCAATACTTCAGCACTTCGTCCTGAGAAGCTGCCGCCAGAGTTTGCACATCAGGGAACCTTTTAATAAAACGCAAAAAATAATCATATCCTTGGGCAACACGGGTTTGCTGCAGGATAATTTCCGAAATCCATATTTTATAAGGATCTTGGGTATCCCGCCAAGGCAAAGGCCGTTTATGCACCGCATACCAAGAAAGCAAAATTTGAGCAAAATTTTTCATATCCACAAAACATTGTACTATTTTGAAATTTAATAAATGCAAATTTAAGCATAATTTTACATTGTCAATTTTTCAAATTTTCCTGTCTAGAAGAGTATTTTACTCAAAATCAAACATTATTTTTTGTTCTAATATCGCCTTCATTTTAACCGCTTATTTTGCTTTTTAAAGCCTTAACAGAAACGACAAAAAATAGCCTTTATTTGATTTTACATTACTCTCTTTCTTGCTTATTTTTGAGCAGCAGGAAGGGGAAAAATCTAACTCTTACTGTTATATGCAGTTTTTTTCCAAGCAGATTTTCCTTTATTTTTCATAAATGCACTTATATTTTATCGCCTTTGCAAGGCATTTTCTCGTCGACAGAATCGGTTTGTAAACAACTTTTGACATATATTGACATATACTTGACATATATTGACATATGTCATATTTTTTATTATTATATGTCAAAAGGCTGTTAAAAGCCTGGTGGATAACTCTTTTTTAAGGGGGGCAAATGATATGTCTTTTGAGGCGGAAAATAAGGTAAAAATACGCATAAAATTGCGTTCCGGAGAGGAATTTGAAGCCGAGGGCTCCCCTGCTTTTATAGAAAAGCAGCGGGCAGATTTCTTGCAATTAATAGGCAAAACAGGGGAAAAACAAAAAAATAAAATTCGTCCCGCTCTGCCGGAAAATTACACACAGAATACTTCTTTATCTACGCCCACGCCTTTCCCCGCTGCAGCAGAAGACACATTTGTTTCGCCCTATTTGCCAGAAACTCCCGCTGCTTTGCGCCGCCCCATGACAGAGCCATCACCAGAGACTCCCCAAAATCTTACTAAACAGGATTTTACGATAGCTCAGCCCCATCAGTCCCCGGCAGAGCCAAATCTACGCTTATGGGAAGAATTATGCAAAACAGAAGAGGATATGGTGGTACTTAGGCGCAAAAGCCGCCTTTTAACGCCGGAAACGGCAGCTTTGCTGCTTATTGCAGGGGCAAAGGTGCTCTTGCAAGCGGAAAACGGCTTTAGCGCCTTAAACCTTTCAAAATCCTTGGCTAAATCTGGATATGGTGGCAGCCGGTTGGACCGGGTGCTGGCTGGCGAACTAAAAAGGGGGAGTATAAAATCCTTTGGAAGCAAGCGTTCCCGCTTATACAGTTTAAGTGATGAAGGCTTTGCCAGGGCCTTTGTTTTGGCGGGCAAAGTCATAGAGGAATGGCGCTAAAAGGGGGAAACTACTTTTTTAGTTTATATTAGGGCAAAATCATATCCATTACGCAAAATGCAAAATTAGCATTAATTTTGCATTTTTTGTTTTTACAGCGTTTTTCATCTCTCTTACCTGCAGTTTTTCACCCCACCAAACGTCCTTTTTTAATCACAAAAAAATTTAACAAATATTATTATATTTTTAAAAAGTAAAAAATTAAACATCTTTTTTAAAAACAAATTGTTAACACAAAAATTTTTTATTATGAACGACATCCCATGGCTTTTTGTGGTAAAAGGGGGAGTATTTGTCAGTATTATATAACTAACGATAATTTTTATTATGTTAACTTAATAGGACTTTTATTAAGGCTTTTATGTTCCTATAATATTTATTAGAAAAATATAATTTTCTTTTATTTTTTAATATTTTTTTTATTAAATCTATTAAATTACTTTAAACTTTTTTCAACAGCATTTATTCAAGTTATTGGCTGCTTTAAAAACATCTATTCTTTTGCGGATTGAAACATATTTTGTGCCTATATTTTGTTTTGTAATCTTGTGTTTTAGCCAACGTTTTTGCCTTTCAAAAAACCAGTAAACCTGAAATTAACTGATCATTTTCATAACTAAAGCTTATACATACATATAGTCAAAAATGCAAAATTAATATTATTTTTGCATTTCATTAAAATGCTCCAGGACGTTTTGGGGGTACCTGGGATATGGGGCATTTTGTTTTAGGGCATTTAAGAAACAGCTCAAAAATGCAAATTTAACGTTTATTTTGCAATTTTATACTAAAACTACTTATTTATCTGCCTGTCTTTCAAAATTTACAAATTGCCTGACTATCCACTTTACTTAAAATCTCTTTACTATCAAAACTCTTTGTATCTGCTTAAACCGCTAAGAGCTTGCGCTTGTGGTATTCCAAAATCCGGGCCTTGCGTGAAAAGAGACAAGGTCAGGGATCTGTTTGAGGCAAAAGCCTTTTAAAGGGGGAATTATTCTTTTGTATATTTAAGGTGTTAGGATTGTTAGCCTTGCCACAGAAATATTCAAAAGGATACCCAGACCATGTTTATTTGGCTCAGCTTGCAAGTTGATTTATAAAATGGAAAAAGGGGAAAAAGGTGCCTCATTTTTCCCCTTATGCCAACTTTTTATGTCAAACTTCCCCCATTACAGAGAGTGGACCAATGTAAAATCAAAGCGGGAAAAAACCCTACTTTTTCTCCCCACTACGGCAGAAAACTCCAATAGAAAATCACACAAAATGTAGGGTTTTCCCCCATTTTCATAAAAAGGTGCCGCAAAAGTTGTTCTGCGCGGACAGGCACAGGCTTGGCCATGAGCTTTTCCCCACGCCAACAGAAAAGTCATTCCGTGTGGAACAGTGTCTTCCTTTTTTCCTTCAAAAAACTGCGGGATAGAGAGGAAAGGACTTGCGCAGGATGGAAATGCCCCACTTCAACACAAGGCCATAGCCGAAAGTATGGCGTGGGGGCTTGCGCAGACGCAGGGGCTTTTCCCCACCTTATCTGAAAGAGCCCAGAAGCCTTTTTAGTTTTGCTTTTTCCCCCTTCTTTTCTACACATAAAAACAGGAGGAGATTTCTCTCCCCCTGTTTTGCTCTTTCCTTATATATAAGGTTAAAAGCGCGTCCCTAAGCGCAAAAACGCGCTGTGGAACTGCATATAATTGTCTTTGCCGTAATAGCGGTTTAAGTCGTCCCCTTTTACAAAGGCCACCGTATAGCGGTATTCCAACCCAATAAAGACGTCTTGGCTGATATTATATTGCAACCCCAACCCGGCAAAAAGATCCAAGCCCCATTCATTGGTGCTTTCGGAGGTATATTTGCCGTCTCTGGTGCCGGAAGATTTCATGCGCACCTGGGCCGCGCCTACCCCCATGGGGATATACAGGCGCCAGGTGTCCCAGGCATTAATGGTATATTTGCCGGCTAAGGCAATGCTGTTTACGCGCAGCGTGTCATAATCATAATGGCCTTGGCGATCATTGCTGCGGCCGTTGGGCGTAAGCAGCATATAATCGGCCCCTAAAGCCAAATGATCTGACATATCCCAAAGCACCTGCCCGGTATATGCCATGCCCATGTCGCTCAAGCGGGCACCTTCGGTGTCTTTATCAAAAGAATAAGCCCCGCCTACGCCAATGGATACTTCCGCCTTTTTGTCATTGGCCAAAGCCATTTTGCTGGGCGTATAATCGGCATATTCCGTTTGGCTTATAACACGCGTGCCACCCTGTGGCGTGGTTTGGGTTTGCTCCACCATGCCATATTGGGTAGTGCCTTTTTTGTTGGTGGTGGTTACGTCATAGACGGTAGTGGTGTCTTCCTGCACCATGCGCATTTGGGGCGCGGCAGACGTAGTGTTTTGGGCAAAAGCCGGCGCAGCCAACAGGGCCGCCACAGCCAATGCCAACATTTTGTGGTTCATTTTCTCCCCCTAAATAAATAGGAATATACTACACGGCTATGGTAAAAAATAGCTTTTAGGCGGTCAACGCCAAAAACGGGTTATATTTCCCCCCCTTATTTGACAGGCCCCTTTATATTAATGTAATATAAGGTATCCGCAAAAAGCGACTTGTCCAACAAGTCGCTTTTTACATAATAGGCAGGTGCCACATGAAAGATCCGAAAACGATTGAACAAACCGTTGCTGCCGCGTTGGAAGGGCAGAATGTAGAACTGGTGGACTTGGTCATTCAAAACCAGGGCCGCAAAAAACTTTTACAGTTTTTTATAGATAAGGAAGGCGGCGTCACCTTAGATGACTGTTCCGAACTTAGCAATAAAATAGACGCCGTGTTGGAAATGGAAAACCTCATTGACGGAGCCTATATTTTGGAAGTCTCTTCCCCGGGCGTAAAACGCGCCTTAAAGAAACCCGAACATTACAAAAAATTTATCAATCAGCGCGTGCGTGTGGTGCTCAAAACCCCGCTTAACGGGCTGGGCTTTTTTACGGGTGTTATTGCTTCGGCTTCCGACGACGAATTTGTGCTTGATGACGGCACCAACCAGTATCACTTCAAGTACGACAACATCAAAAAAGCAAACTTGGACCCTGTCCTGCAATTTTAACAACCGCGCACGCTTTGCCGGCGCATATTATATATAAGGAGAACAAACAAAATGGAAGGAACCGCTAAAGATTTAATCATGGCCTTGGAAGGCCTGGAAAGAGAAAAAAATATCAAAAGAGAAGATATTTTGAAAACCATTGAAGACGCCCTCGTCTCCGCTCTGCGCAAAAACCTGGGCAAAACGGCCCAAATCAGCGCCAAAATTGACGTGCAAAACGGCACCATTCAGGCTTTTCAGACCCTAAACGTGGTGGACGTGGTCACCAACCCGGAAACGGAAATTGACGTGCAGGCCGCCAAAGCCCACCTTAAAGACCCCAAACCGGGCGACGTGGTAACCTTAACCCAAGACGTGGAAGATTTCTCCCGCATTGCGGCCCAAATTGCCAAGCAGGTGCTCATTCAAAAGGTGCGCGGCATTGAACGCGACAACTTTTATAAAGAGTTTAAACCCCGCGAAGGCGAAGTAATCACCGGTTCCGTGCGCCGCTTTTCCGACCGGGATTTAATCGTGGATTTGGGCAAAGTGGAAGCTATTTTGCCGTATTGCGAACAAATTAAAAAAGAACGCTATACCAACGGTTCCCGCGTCAAAGCCATCATCACCAAAGTGCTCAGCCAGGCCGACTTGGCCAACATCGGTGACGACCCGGTGCTTTCTCGCTATAAATCGGCCGCCTACAAAATGGACAAAGGCCAGCGTGGACCCTACGTCATTCTTTCCCGCGCCAGCGGCAAATTTTTGGAAGAACTTTTTAAAGTGGAAGTGCCCGAAATCAGCGAAGGCAT
>CALUQA010000023.1 GCA_944322775.1 uncultured Elusimicrobiales bacterium | reverse complement strand
TGGGAAACAAAATTTCCATATATTCTCCTATTATAAAGTGCCCCGTGCGGGATTCGAACCCGAACCACCGGTTCCGAAGACCGGTACTCTATCCAGTTGAGCTAACGGGGCGCAACGCAAATTATTCTAGCATTTTCCCTTATTTAACTTGTTTGGGGTGCTGCAGGGAAAGCGGCTCCGGGTGCACGGTAACAAAAGTGCCCGCGCCAAAGCGTTTGCGCAGGGCTTCTTCCACCTGTTCTGTAATGGCGTGCACTTGCACAAAGGGCATTTCGTCGGCCACATATATATGCAGCTCAATGGCGGCATTGGGGCCGATGCGGCGCGTTTTGATGTCGTGCGGGTGCACCACATGCGGGATTTGAGCACACAGCGTTGTAATTTCTTCTTCGGCTTGTTGGCCCAAAGAGCCGTCGGAAAGTTCCTGCCAGACGCCTTTTAAAATTTGCCAAGAAGCTTCAAAAATAAAAAAGCTGACGATAACGGCGGCCAGCGGGTCCAGCACGGTCCACTTGGGGCCCAAAAAATAAGCGCCGGAAATACCGGCCAGCGTGCCAATAGAGGATAAAGCGTCCGAGCGGTGGTGCCAGGCATTGGCCAGCAGGGCTTGGCTGTCTATCTTTTTGGCGGCGCGCACCGTATAGCGGTAAAGCCATTCCTTTACAATAATGGAAAGCAAAGCCGCGGCCAAGGCAATAAAGCCCGGCGCCGGCAGAACATGACCATGGGCCACGGAAGCAATAGTATTAATGCCGCCAATTAAAATTTTTACACCCACGGCAGCCAGAGCCAGGGCGATAACGGCTGTGGCCAGCGTTTCAAAACGGCCATGGCCGTAAGCATGGTCCTCATCGGCCGGTTTGGAAGAAAAACGAATGCTGACCAAGACCACAATGTCTGTGGCCGTGTCGGAAAGAGAATGCACCGCATCGGCTACCATAGCCGCACTGCGGCCAAAAATACCCGCCACAAATTTAACGGCCGTCAAAAGCAGGTTAATAATAAGCCCCTGCAAAGTGACGGTGCGGGCCTGTTGTTCACGTTTGTTGCATGTTTGGCATGTCATATATATTATTTTATCATTTTAAAAAATAGCATTGGGACCAAAAGACCTATATTGCAAATAGGTCTTTAGGCCCTTGTAGCCCCGTATGCAAGATGAAATAATGAAAGAAAGGTTCGCTTGTGTATATAGGCGGACCCTATTTTGCCGTATGAGAGGTTAAAAATGAACCCGAAACTATCGGAAGTGTGTGCATTTGGAAAGCAACTAATTGCTTCTTTTCTTTCTGTAATTTTACTTATCAATATGGCCGCCCCGGCTTTAGCCCAAGAAGTTCCCTCTACATATAAAACAAAAGTACGTGACTATGAGAAAAAATTTGAAGAAGCCTACCGCAAGGAAGTAGAACGCACCACTTTTGCCAGCGAAAGCACAAACACCACCACTCCGGCAATGCTCCAGCAACGTAAAACAATGGAAGAATATTTTTCCGATCCGGTTATCAAACAACTTATGGAGCTGCGTGACGCTTTTATTCCGCAAGAAATAAACGCTTTAAACATGAAAGCCGCACCCAAAAATGATAAACAGGAATTTCTTACCCAATATTATGCTGAAATCACAGCGCAAGTACAAGCGGCTAACAAACAATTAAAAGAAATGGAGCAAAAACAGCGCCAGTATATTAACCAAGAGCTGGACCAGGCCCGCCAAGCAGGCATATCAGATAATGTTATTAATACATGGCTTGAAACGGAAAACCAAAAAATTCAGCAAGTTTTAGACGTAACACAAGCAAAAATTAAATCCTGGCAGGCCCAAGCTTTAAAAGAAGCCGACAAACAATATGAGCAGGCCATAGCCTTGGCAGAAACGGAAAGCCATAAAATTATTGCTTCCAAAATTAGAGAGTTAATGGATCTTTACCAAAAATATCCGGCAAAGGCCAGACCATTTTTATTGGATATTGCTTTAGCCGTTTTTATGACGGACGGCAAAGACACTAACCTGTTTACCGACAAAGAAAAAAATTTAATTCATCAGTTGTTTCTGGAAGACTTGCATAACGGTGCAAAATGCGGTCAAAAATCAACCGACTGCAGCCGCGCGCTGACGGCCTTGACGGCATTGGGTATTTTGGGCGATTCTTTGGAAGATTCCGGTTCCATTACCGAGTTTATTGAAGCCCACTGGCAAACGCCTGAAGCCGCGGCCATTCTGCTTACGGGCGTAAGCGCTTTGCTGGCTATGCAAAATTATGGTGCGGTGCGCGGCTTGTTGGACAGAGCCACCCGCAAAGAATTGGATTTTACCGGTGATATCATTTCCTTTAACGGAATTATCAACGGGCTAATTACCTTAGACGGCCAATATTTGGGCGAAATATCCAAATGGGCTCAGTTCCCTATCCCCGAGGAAGGACAAGTGCATGCTTTAGGCAATAATGCCGCGGGCAATGCTTGGGAAGAAATAGCTTATATGCTGGCCGAAGACGGAAGTGAAAAGGCCCTTTCTGTTTTGCGGGATTACAGCATTAATACCTGCGTCGTTCGCCCGAAGATGAATTTTAAAAATGAATTTGATATTGCCTGTGGCGCCATACAGCCCTTTTTGGTTGGGGCCTTGCTGAGCGAAAAAGCGGGCAAATACAGCGGTTTGGCCAATATGAACCTGTCGGAAGGATATGTGATGGACAACAATGGCAGCCGCTATGTCGGTGCGGAAGAGGTGGCCCGCAACCGCCAGTCCAAGCAAAACATGCTGCGCAACATGCAGGCCTTTGCGGTGCCGTACAACCAAAATATTCCGGCTGCCATTGCGCACAGTTTATATTCCAAAAACATGGGCGATCTGGACGCGGACAACCAATGGTTCTTAGACCACAAATTATTTGCCTTTTTCAATAAAATAACCAACGAACAAAAAAATATAGATGCTTCTTTACGCATAAAGCCTTATGGCAAAGACAGCTATGAATATAAAGCCAAACAGCGCAGTTATAACAGAGGCAAAGTGTGGCTGAAAGTAGGTACGTTGGCGGATATTGCCTTTTTGGTATGGTGTGCCTATGATATCGTGCGTTTGGGGGCTAAAGCGGTAACGCTGGGACGCTCCATTTATATTACGACCAAAATGGCGCGCAGCGGTGCTACGGCAGCGGCCCGCGCTTCTGTGCTGTGGAAGATGAAAACCGCCCGCACCTTGGTCAAAATCAACCGCACTATTCCTATGCGTATTAAAGAAGGCATGGCCGGTTCCGTGCGCAATTTGCTGCCGCAGTTTACCAAAGTGGAACCCTTGTTAAAGGCCCCCAATGGGGTAAGCTTGATCCCGGCTACGCAAATTGCTTTGCAGACGGCTAAATTTTCTGCCCAAACGGGTACGTTTACCTGGGAAGCCAAAAATATGGCCTCCGTGTTGGACTTGCAGCCCAAGATGGCCCAGCCGGTTGCCGACTTGCAAAAGACATTAAATTTGGCGGCAGACAAAGCAAACGTGGAATTCGCCGGCCGCCGCGGTTTGTTGCGCAGTATTATTGGGGACAGAGATTTCCGCTATCGCCAATATCTGGCCAATGAAATTCGCCAGCAAGGTTTAAATATTTATAATGCCCAGGAACGCGGTCGGGTGATAGATTTTGCCGCTCAAATTCGTGCAGACCGCTCTATTGGCATTCCTCAAAAAGTGTATGAGTTAAAATCTACGCCGCTTATCAGCAAAACGGGCGTGGTGGATCCGACTGCCGTGCGCCGCATTACGGGGCCGTTGTTGGAAGGCACCACCTCTTCGCAGCGTTTAGAAATTAAACAAGCCTTGGATATGGCCCAAGAGCAAGCCGGGTTTGCCTACGCCAACCGCGGTTGGTGGACAAGATTTAAAAACGGTTTGTTCGTGCAGAATAAGTCTGTTTATAACGACTTGTTGGCTAACGGATTGATAGGTTTGCGCGAAAATGATGCGGTGATGGCTTCTTTCTCGCCTTTGCAGAAAGAGCAGGTGCTTTCTTCGTTGGCTTCGTCTATCCGCTTGAATAAGAATATCAGCATTCCGTCTAATATATCCCAATATGCCGGACGGGAATTTAACGCCCCAAAACTTTCCTATAAAACCATGAAGAGTGCTTGGTTCTCGGCTGATAAAGCCGACCAGGTGCTGCCTATTGAGCTTCATGTGGACCTTGGGGTAAAAGGTGTGGAAGCCAATAGGTATCAGCGCGTCATGTTTACCCGCAAAGGCAATTCTTACTTTATGGGTATGTCTGACGGTATTGGCAAACCAGTGGATTTAAGCCGTTTTAAAATTACGATTCCCACCTCTAATATGCCGGTGCTGTTGCGCGGTTCCATGGACGCCGGCTTGGCAAAACCGCTGGAACTGAAATTAAATGTTTATAAGAATGCCAAAGCGTTTCAGCGTGCGGCCGAAATAAACGGCGAAACCTTGGCCAGCGGCACAAAAGTGCGCGGCCATTGGTTAAGCAACATATTTGCCGGTTCTCGTTCCCAAAATAAAGTGTTTTCGCATGAACTGCCGGTCTATTTGAATGCAGCCAACGGGCAGGAAATGCTGGCCCCCGTGCGCGTGATGGCAGACACCCGTTTAAAACTGGAAGGCGGACGTTTTGTTTTGGGCACCGACAATAAGTTGCGTTTGTATAAAGGAAAAGATTTAATCAGCGACAAACTTTTCTATTTCAGTTTGCCCAAACGGGAACTGGGTTCTTTTGTGCAGGTGGCCACCAAAGGCACCTTGCCGGAAACCTTGCGCCTGACGGTGAACAGCGGCCGCAATAAAATTCTGCCGTTGTATATTTCCACCGGCTTGAGTTTGAGCTCCGCTTCCGTCGGGTTAATCGCCCCGTTGGAAACCACCTATAAAGACCGCATTACCGATACGGACAAGACGCTTATTTCTTTGGCGTTCCCTTACTTGCCCAGCTTGGCGGCGCCGGCTTTGGCCCCGGTGGTCATGCGTTTTGGCGCATTGCGCGTGGTGCAGGCAGCTTTGGCGTCCGTCACGGCCGGTTTGGCCTTCACGTGGGCAATGGGCTTTAACGGACAGTTGGACAAAAACAATTTGCCGCCTATTTGGCCGTTGTTTGTGTCCGGTGCGGCCATTGGGGTGTCTTCTGCCTTAAGCCGTTCCGGCTTGAACATTTTAATTGACACTATGGGCGGCGGCAAAAGCTTGCTGCAGAGCATGATGTTTAAAAACTTGGGCTCTGTGGTGCTGCTGGCTCCCTCTTGGGTGTATACGTGGAGCAAACTTTCCGCCAAACCGAAATTAACCGGCAAAGAACTTTCTGCCGAAGAACTGGCTCAGCCGGCTTCAGACTTTTCCTTGGCCTTCCCTGTGCTGACGGTCTTGACGACCGGCGTGCTTACGTATTTAACCCGTGCCCGTATTTCGCCTTATATTGGCCGTTCTGCGGCTGTGTTAAACGGCGAAAAAATGAAGTTCTGGAGTGAAATGGGCCGCTCGCTTAAAACCATGGTCGCGCCGGAAGTGTGGCCTTTGGCTTCAGCCGCGTTCTTCTTTACCGGGTTTGAAGCAGCCGCCTTCAGCAAAGCGTCCAGCCAGGCTTTCCGCCCGTTCTATGAAAGCAGAGATTTTGTAAACAACAGTATTCCCGGCAACCGCAGCAATACGGTATCTTTGCTGACGGGGCTTTCCGTGGCGGCCTTGCCGTTTACGGCCCGTTTCTTTGCGCCGAAATTGCTGAAGTCTTTTTCCAACCCGCTTAAACCTGCCAGCGAATATAAGAAAATGCTGACCCTCTCTTATGCCATGAACACGGCCGGCGGGCTAATGCTGATGAAATACGGCATGGACCCGAACCCGAATGCGGCGGAAATGCTGCTAGGTATTTCGCTGATGGGGCTTGGCACGGCCAACGTAACCCAGTCTTTGCAGAAGTTGGCCAATATTAAAGTAGGTTCCGGCCCGACGATTGCCCGCATGGTGAAAGGCTTGCCGCCAGCCCAAGCGGCCCAGCGCGCCACCGAACTTAAAAATATTACGATGACAGGTTTTTCTTGGTCGCAATTAGGTTTGGCGGCTATCCCGCTGGTGCAAAGTTCGTATGTGGACCGGGAAGTAGCCCAAGGCGTTAGCGACGGAAAAGGGCCCTTGTCTTCCATTTGGATTCCGCTTAGCTCTTTGGCCTTAAGCGTGGGTTTGGCCTCGCGCAGTTTGGGGCTGAACGTTTCCTTGCCGACGTTAATGCGCACATGGGGTGTGTCCAAACTGGCGGTGGACGGAATATCTTCTTTCAATCCGCTGCCTGCTTGGCAAACTTTGCAGCAGGAAAATAAAGAAGGAACGTATAACCGGTTGGAATTTAAAATTAACCGTTATCAAGACCACTTAAAGGATATACAGGAAAAAGAGGCCGAAGAAGAAAAAGCAGACCAAGAACAAAAAACATTGGTTTCCGAAGCGCTGACAGCGCAGCCTCTTCCGCTGTTGCCTGAAGTGCAAAAAATTCCGCAGCCGACCATACGCCCTTTGGTGCAGCCTGCCAATTAATTTGCCCAAAGCCCCGCAAAAGCGGGGCTTTTTTATGCATAAATAACATAAACTAAACAAATTATTTACAACAAAATAGTTTTTATTTGCTATAAAAGATACATATGAAATCCTTAAAATTCCAAGAAACTTTATCTTGCCCCAACGGCTGCGAGCCGTTTGAGGCCGACCGTTGGTCCTTTATCAATGCCGCTCAAAACCCAGAACTCAAAGACGCTGTGCTGGGCGGAGAGTTGAATTTGTTTTGCTGTCCGCAGTGCAATACGTTTTTTCACGGCGATACCGATTTGATTTATTTAGACGAACAAGCCGGGCTTTTGGTGTTTGTATTTTCCGACAAAAACCGCGCCAATAAAGATGAACTGCTCAAAAAAATGGAGCATGATTACGCGCAACTCAAAGACACCCTTTTTAAACAAATGAATTTGGACTTCGGGCCCATTTGCGTTTTTGGGCTGGAAGAACTCAAGGAGGTGGTGCGCAAAGAGCAGGAGCGAACCGATGAGTCGGAAGCCATAGCGGCGGCCGCTGCCGCATTGGGGTTGAAAGTCGCCAGGCTTCATCCCCGTTGGGCACGGGAACACGACAGCCCGTTATATGTGGCAGCCGGGGCGGACAATACCGCTTCTGGCTATGCTTTGGCCGCCCGCAAGGTGCTGGAGTCGGGCCTGCAAAGCCCGCTTTTGGCACACTTTGCCAAAGTGATGGAGGGGGGAGGCGCGCAAGCGCCCGAGGTGTTATGATACCGAGGAAATATAAAGAGATATTAAAAACAATAGGTACATATGCAGATAAATTAGGACTTAAAGCCTGGGTGGTCGGGGGGGCCGTTCGGGACTTTTATTTAGGAAAAGACACCAAAGATTTGGATTTGACGTTTGAAGGTTCGCCGGAGTCCGTGGCCGGCTTTTGCGTAAAAAACTGGGGGGGAAGCAAGCGCAAATTCTCTCAATTTAATACTTACCGCGTTACGCTTGAAAACGGGTTGAAGTTGGACCTGGTGCAGGCACGTAAAGAATATTATGCCCGCCCCGGCGTGCTGCCGGAAGTGACGCCTTCCACCATTAAAGACGATTTGTTTCGGCGCGATTTTACGGCCAATGCCTGGGCGCTTAGCATTCTGCCCAAAAACTTTGGGCAATCCTACGACCCGTTTGGCGCGCAAAAAGCCATTGATAAAGGCTTTATTAAAATTTTGCACGACAAAAGTTTTGTAGACGACCCTACCCGCCTTTACCGCGCGGTGCGCTTTGCCGGCCGCTTCGGCTGGAGCATAGAGCGCAACACCGCCCGCCTGATGCAGGACGCCAGCCGCGAAGAATACCCGCTGGTGCTCTCGCGCGAGCGCATACGGCAGGAGTTTGTCAAAATTTTGCAGGAAAAGAAATTGCCCGAAGTATTTGCCTTGCTTGAGCAGTATGATTTGGCGCGTTTTATTTACCCGGGCCTTACGTGGAACAATGCCGTGCTGAAAGGAAAAAGCACGGAAGAAAAAATAGGCATTTTTGCCTGCCTTTTGGGGGCCAGCGGGCCTGAGTTTTTGACTCACTTGCACTTGTCTAAAGAACATACACACGAATTGTTGGGCGCGTGGGAAGTGTATGATGGACAAAAATCGCCTTTATGTGCCTTAACTTCCGCGCAGGAAAATATCGTGCGTGCCGTTTGCCCGGGGCTGAAACAATGTTCTTTAAAACCTTGTTTTGTTAAAGGTAAAGACCTGCGGGAAATGGGCTTAAGCGGGCGCAAAATATCAGCCGCCATGGAGCAGTTTTGCAAATTGCAATGGGCCGGGCGCATTAACAGCAAAGAACAAGCCTTGCGCTTTTTGCAACCCTAAGTATTTTTTTGTTCAGGCCCCCGCGGCGTAAGCCCGGGGGCATTGTTTTATTGACGCTTAGGGGCTTTTTTGCTACATTGAAAGAAGCAGGACAACTTTGTTTTATATTGGGGCTTTATGCCCAAAGGAGACTTGTTTATGAATAAAAAAGGCTTCACCTTAGTGGAATTGCTGGTGGTCGTTTTGATCATCGGTATTTTGGCCGCTATGGCTTTGCCCTCTTACTTTAAAGCGGTGGAACGCTCCCGCATTGCGGAAGCGGATACACTGTTGGGTTCGGTGGCACAAGCACAACAACGGCGCTATATGAAGAATAATTCATATGCTACAAAGTTTAGCGGATTGGATGTGTCGCCCACGACAATAGCTACCGGCGTATTTTGTACCAAAGGCGGCACTCAGGCGGGCAAAAGCCAAGCTTCTGACTGCACCAGCAACGGCTTTGCTATTGTGTTGGCCGGCGATGCCGATAAGACGGATTTTGCCGGTGCCACCGTTACGGCTACCCGTGTGGGAAGTAATCAATATGGCTACAGCATTTCCCGCACGTATCAGGAACCCAGCATGACCTGCAGCATTGGCACGGGAAGCACCGCTTCTAACGACGCCGCTATTTGTGCCGACTATTGCGGCGTGGACGAAGTGACCGACTCCTGCGTGCTGGTGCAAAGCAGTTCTGCCCCGGGCGGCAATTAATCTGTATTTTGATGCTTATGCTAAAAACCCGCCTGATATAGGGCGGGTTTTTTGGGACCAAAAAAGGTCTTGACGGCTCAGGGTTTTTTTAGTAAATTTCTTATTGTAGGCAAGTTAGAGAAAGGGTTTGAGCTTTAATTTGCCTGCAAATAGGGTTTTGTAACCCGAGGAGATTAATATGAATAAGAAAGGTTTCACCTTGGTGGAATTGCTGGTGGTCGTGTTGATCATCGGTATTTTGGCCGCTATGGCTCTGCCCGCTTATTTTAAAGCGGTGGAACGCTCCCGCATCGCGGAAGCTGATACGTTGTTGGGTTCTGTTGCGCAGGCTCAGCAGCGCCGCTACATGAAGAATAACTCTTACGCCACGAAGTTCAGCGGCTTGGACGTTTCTCCGACTGCCGAAGCTGTAGCGACGTTCTGCACGAAGGGTGGCACGGCTACATCTACGGCCGGAGCCGGCTGCGCCAATGGCTTCGCTATTTCTTTGGATCAGACCAATACGGGTTCTGCTGCCTTTGCTACTGGCAAGGTGACGGCCACTCGCGCTGGCAGCAGCCAGTATACCTATAGCTTGTCCCGCACGTATCAGGACCCGACGGTGACCTGCACTGTGGGATCCAGTGCTGAGAATGATGCAGCTATCTGCGCCGAATACTGCGGTGTGGACAGTGTGACGGCAACTGCCAACAGCACCTGCACGAACGCACCTGCGACGACTGCTGCTGATGGTGACTAATTATTTTGCTTAATGCAAATAACCCCGCCGCCGCAAAGCGGCGGGGTTTTTTTGATAAAATGGCTGTTTTATTATGAAAAAATCTTTTTTTAGTTTTTCCAACCAGCGGCAAGGGTTTACGCTGATGGAATTGTTGGTTGTCATTATTATTGTGGCTATTTTAACGGCTGTAGCAGTGCCGACATATTTCCGTTCTATTGAAAATGCCCGCATGGCAGAGGCGGAAATGTGGCTGGGCAATGTGCTGCGCGCACAGGAACGTTATCAGGTGCGCCGCAATGGGGAATATGCCCCCTATTGGCGCTCTTTGGACATTAGCCCTGCCGGTATGGAAGAAGCCCAGTACGCGCAGGCGGCTTCTTACTGTACGAAAGACACTACACAGCCGGCAGACGGCAACTGCACGGGCAACGGCTTTAAAATTACGCTCTATGGCGTTAACTCGCCCGATTCGGGCGTGGTGGCACAGCGCGTCAACAGCGGCAAATACAGTTATAAACTGGCCCGTTTTTATAAAGACAATGCAAAAGAGCTCTTTTGTGTGCCCGGGGAAAGATACCCGGAGAATGACCGCGATATTTGTGCACAGTTTTTAGGCTTGGATACCTACGACCCCAGTGGGGAATATAATGTTATTAAGATAGAAGGTGCCGATAAACCCCAGCAAGAAGGACAGGAAGGCGGCAACTAGAGAGCCTGTTTATTTGCATAATAAAACCCCGCGCTTTTGACGCGGGGTTTTTGCTGTCTAAGAAAATTTATTTGCTTTCTTTGTAATAGATTTCTTTTTTTGTTTTGTCGGCGGCTTCCGCTCCGGCCACGGCGGCCAAAATGGCAAAGCCAAAGTCTATTGTGGCAGCAGCGCTTTTGCCGGTGATAATGCGCCCGTCAGTGACGGCATAGTCTTCTTTATAGTTGCCGCCAAAGTCGTCGTTCATGGCCGTAAAGCAGGTGTAGTTTTTGCCTTTTAAATAGCCGGCGCGGCCCAAAATGGTCGGCCCTGCGCAAATGGCGCAAAGGTAGCGCCCGGTATCGTCAAAATCGCGCAGCAGCTGTTGCACATGTTTGTTGGCTTCCAGTTCTTTCCATTGCGGGCCGCCGGGTAAAATAATAGCGGCGTAATGGTCGTCTTTAAACTGGTCAAACGGTTTTAAATTGCAGCAGGTTAAGCCAAAACGGCCGGTGGCCTTGTCCCCGCGCAGGCTGTACACGTCCACGTCCAGCCCGCCGCGGCGCAAAATGGCATAGGTGCCTACGGCTTCAATTTCTTCAAATCCTTCGGTTACAAGCATACATACTTTCATGTTATTCCTCCCCGGCGCTTCTTTCTTCATAGGGTCCAAATTGCCCCGCAAACAGCACGTCTTCCACAATGCGCGCGCAGTCGGCCACGCAGCCGCGGCAGGAGCGCAGGCGGTCGGTCTTGCCGTCCGTTCCGCGCAGTTTGGCGCAGGAACAGGTGCCGTTCCAATTTTCAAATTTTTCCGTCATGCTGCGGCCTAAATCAAACGTGGCAAATTTGCTGGCCGGTTTTTGCATGTTGGCGTCGCTGTTCTTAAGCCCCGCCAGCATCAGCATGGCACAGACGGAGCCACAGGTCTCGTATCTTTTGGCCATACCCAAGCCAAAGGCTTCAATGGCGCGGAAAGCGGTTTTTTCGTCCATGCCAAGCAGGTCACAATACGTGCAGGCCACGGCCTGGGCGCAGTTGTACCCGTTTTTGTGACGAAGTTTTGCATCTTTTACTCTGGATTTCATCATATATTCTCCTAAAAGTTTGTCATTTGGCAGATATCATTTTAAATTTGGTGTTGCGTATAATCAGCCAGGCCGCCAGCGGGTAGAAACACAAAAGCACAATTTTAAGCCCCAGCAAATGCACAAAACGTAAATGCCCCGCACCATACCATACGCAGGCCCCCGTCAGCAGCGCCAGCAGCCCCAAAGAGAGCAGTTTGCCGTATTGGTAAGGCATAGGGTACACCTTTTGCGTAAACGTGAACAAGCAGGCCGCCATAACCGCATAGCTGCAGGCCACGGCGCAACCGGCACCCAAAATGCCGATATGCGGCACCAGCAGCAGGTTTACGCTAATGCTGGTAACGGCGCCGCCCAAGGTAATCCACATCAGCACGCGCGTGCGCTTGGTGATAACGGGCCCGACCATAAAATTAATATATAGCCCGTAAAAGAAATAGCCGATAATCACCAGCGGTATGACCTTTAGCCCGCCCCAGTATTTGGGCGCAATTAAATGGAAAGAGCCGAAAATATTGCTTTGTATAATATCGGGCATCAGCAGGCAAAGCCCCAAAAGCACCCATAAAGCAAACGCCGTAAAAAACGTCAGCACGCTGGCAAAAAGGTTTTTGGCGTCTTTGTCTTTGGCGTGGGAGAGGAAAAACGGCCGCCACGCCTGGTCAAACATAGACACAATAAGCATCATAAAAACGCCGATTTTAAAGTTAGCCTGATAAATGCCCACTTCCGAAAGGCCCACCAGCTGCACCAAAATGGGCTTGTCTATAACGCTGACCAGCAGGCTGGCCAACCCCGCCGGCACAAAGGGCCAGGCAAATTTGAGCATTTGTTTTTGCAGCACGGGGTTAAAGCGGCACACGCCGCCTTTAAGCTCCTGCCATACGACGGGGGAAAGCGCCAAAAGCGAAGCCAAAGAGCCAAAAATATTGGCCCAGAAAATGGACTCCACCCCCATTTTAAACACCGCAATAAACAGCACATTGCCCGCCACATTGACCACAATAGACAGCGTGCGCACGCCCGCAAAATACCAAGCCCGGCGCTGCAGGCGCAGCTTTGTAAAGGGAATCATGTTGAGCATGTCCAAAAACAAAATTGCAATGGCCAAATAGATAAGGCGCACGTTTTGCGTGCCGATGCCGGCCAGCAAGGTAAGCGGTTTGGCGCCAAAAAACATCAGCAGGCTAAGCAACAAGCCATAGCCTAACAGCCCGTAAAAGCAGTGCTGGAAAACTTCCCTTTTGTTTTGCGCTTCGCTGGCAAAACGCAGGTAGCTTTGGTCCATGCCAAACAAAAACACCACGTTCAGCAGCGCCACCAAGGCAAACACAGACGCCACGATGCCGTAATCGGCCGTGGCCAAATAGTACGTGTAAAAGGGAACCAAACAAAAGTTCAGCAGGCGCGCCACCACGGTGGACGTGCCGTAAACCAAGGTTTCTTTTCCCAGACGCAAAATATCGTTAGACATGACGTAAAAATCCCCGCGGCTTTGCGCCGCGGGGCGTTATATTACAGTTTAGGCAAAATAGTTTCCAGCAAGTCTTTAAATTTGCCTTCAATTTTTTTCGTTTCGCTGATGGTTTGCGCATGCGAAAGCGGAATTTTGGAAATGCCGCAGCCCATGTTGCTCACCCACGCCAGCCCCAGCACCAAAATGCCGCACTGGCGCGCCACCAACACTTCCGGCACCACGCTCATACCCACCACCGTGGCACCCAAGGTTTTAAACGCACGGATTTCGGACGGGGTTTCAAAGTTCGGGCCGGTGGCCGCCAAATAGGTGCCTTCTTTGGCATTTATTTTCAATTTTTTGCAGGCGTCCATGGTCGTTTTGCGCATTTTTTTGTCATACGCTTCCGACAGGTCAAAGAACATCGGCCCAAAAGCCGGGTCGTGATTGCCGATAAGCGGGTTGTTGCACATAAAGTTGATATGGTCGTTCAATACGCACAAAGAACCCGGTTTCAGTTTGAGGTCCAAAGAGCCCACCGCGGCGGAAACAATCAGCTTCTGCACGCCCAGCAGGAACATGGTGCGCACGGAAATGGCCAAATCTTTCATGGGGTGCCCTTCGTAATAGTGAAAGCGCCCCTGCATGACCATCAGTTTTTTGCCTTTATAGGTGCCAAAAATCAAATTGCCGCTGTGGCCCGGCACGGTGCTGCGCAAAAAGCCGGGAATATCGGCATAGGAAATGACAATTTTCTTTGCCAGCGGGGGAATGGATCCCGCCAACCCGGAACCGGTGATAAGGGCAATCTCCGGTTTAAAGTTTTTTGTTTTTTTATTAATGAACGCGACGGCTTTTTTGACTTGTTGCAGTTGGGTCATACGGCCTCCGTAATCATAAAGTGCCCCGCCGGGGGAAAAACGCATTTTCAATATGGGTGATTTTTCCGTCCAGCAGGCAGATAACATCAAATCTTATACTATCAAATTTGGGGGCTTTTTCCTTGATGTAACACTCGGCCGTGAGCGTGATTTTATGCTGTTTGGCCGGCGTTACGGCCGCCAAGGGGCCGCCAAATGCGCCCGAAGCGCGCTTTTTAACTTCCGCAAACACCAGGGTGCCTTCTTGCCGGGCAATAATGTCTATTTCCCCGCAAGGCTGGCGGTAATTGCGCTGCAGGATAACAAATCCCTTGCTTTGCAAATACCGGCAGGCGGCGTCCTCGCCGGCAGAGCCGCTTTGCCGTGTGTTCATGGAAAAAGAGTCGGCTTAAAAAATTTCCGCACCGGCGCAAATGTTTTGCGGTGCTGTGGGCAGGGGCCCAGTTTTTCCAGTGCTTGCAAATGTTTGGGCGTGCCATAGCCTTTGTGCCCGGCAAAGCCGTAACCCGGGTAAAGTTTGTCCAAAATGTCCATATAGCGGTCGCGGCATACTTTGGCTATAATGCTGGCCGCAGCAATGTTTAAAGATTTTGCGTCGCCGTCTATGACGGCTTCTTGGCGGAGGGGGAAATCGGTAATGCGGTGCGGTCCGTCCACCAAAGCCACCGCCCCGGGAATGGAATAAAACTTTTTAGCCGCGCGACGCATAGCCAAAAAAGTGGCCTGTAAAATATTGTAGCGGCCTATTTCTTCGGCCGAGGCATAGCCCACGCCGTAAAGTACGCCCAACTCATTAATGCGTTTAAAGATTTCTTCGCGTTTTTTAAGGGTTAATTTTTTGCTGTCGTTTACGTCTTCAAAGTAGGAATAGAGGTTGGAGTCTATATAGCATGCACATGCCACCACGGGGCCGGCCAAGGGGCCGCGTCCGGCTTAGAAAAAGAAAAAAAGGGTGGCGGTTTCCAGCCGTAGA
>CALUQA010000022.1 GCA_944322775.1 uncultured Elusimicrobiales bacterium | reverse complement strand
GCTTTGTCGGCAAGATAGACTTGCCGGAAGCCTAACGCCTGACCTATCCGACACAGCCCTAAGTGCCGGATAGGAACGGCAAAATTTTTTACACTTCTATTACTTCTTTATCGCACATTAGCAAATTTTGTGCTCATCAAGCAGGGCCGCCAAACGGTGAAAGTGCTTTTCGTTGATGATTTTGCCGTAGTTTTCATTTGCCAGCGGTTCGGCACCGAACTGGCGGACAATTTCACTGCGCAAGGCAGACACCAGGGTCTCTTTGACCGATTCATGACACAAGATATAGTCCGGCGCCACACACGTTTGCCCGCAGTTTAAAAACTTACCGAAAACAATTCTTCTGGCAGAAAGAGCCATGTTGGCCGTTTCGTCCACAATGCAGGGGCTTTTGCCGCCCAATTCCAACGATACCGGCGTTAAATTTTCCGCCGCGCGGCGCAGCACTTCCCGCCCAACGGCGGCACTGCCCGTGAAGAAAATATAATCAAACTTCATGGAAAAAAGCGTCTGATTCTCTGCCCGCCCGCCGCTCACCACGCTGACATACTCGGGCGGAAACACATCCTGCAACAGACGGCCAATAACCTTGCTGGTGGCGGAAGAATAAGCACTGGGCTTAAGCACCACCGTGTTGCCGGCGGCCACCGCGTCTATCAATGGCTCAACGGAAAGCAGAAACGGATAATTCCACGGGCTGACAATCAGCACATTGCCCCGCGGTACAAATTTGATGGTGCTTTTGGCATAAAAATTAGCCATGGACGTCGGCACGGTTTTGTCTTTGGCCAGTTTTTTTAAATTCTTTAGAAAATAGGCAATTTCCTCCAAGCACAGGGCCAGCTCGCACATATAGCTTTCCATACTGCTTTTGCCTAAATCCTGGTGCAAGGCTCGGCAGATGTCGTCCTGACAGGCCAGAATGGCTTTTTTAAGTTTTTTCAAATAGTTCAGACGTGTTTCCAACGGCCAGGTGGCGCCGCTTTCAAAAAAATCGCGCTGTTTTTGCAGAATGCTTTCGTCCATACTTCCCCCTTTGGGCAGGCGCCCATCTTTTATATTATGGCATAAAAGTCGACAAAACAAATACGCAACGAAAAGAAAAACTCAAAAAACATATTGACAAATATAGATATGTTTTCTATACTCTATTTGAGAGTTAAAGATGAATTACGAACAAACGTCTAAACTTTTTAAGGCCCTGGGCGACCCGAACCGTCTGCAAATTATGCATATTTTGCAAGACGGAGAGAAGTGTGCCTGCCATTTGCTGGATTTGCTGGACATTGGGCAATCCACCCTGTCGCATCATATGAAAATTTTATGCGACAGCGGCTTAGTCTCCGCCCAGAAAGAAGGCAAATGGATGCACTATAGCCTAAACAAAAGCGCCTTAGAAAAAGCCCAAAAAATAATTTGTGCTTTGCAGGAAAAATAATTTTTTTAGCAAACATATCTATATATGTAAATATATAAATATAAAAGGAGAACACATTATGTTTCATATTTTCACCTCACTGGCAGACTGGACATTAAACATGTTACACGTACCGCCCGACAGTTCTTTTGGCATGGCTTTACATTTTTTTGTAGAAGACATCACCAAAATATTCGTACTCATTTATATACTGATATTTATTATCTCGCTCTTCCGCCAACAACTTTCGCCCCAACGCATTGAACGTTATTTGGCCGGCAAAAAACGTTGGTATGGTTATATGTTGGCTGTATTTTTGGGTGTAGTCACCCCGTTTTGTTCCTGCTCGTCTATTCCTCTTTTTATCGGTTTTTTGACGGCCGGCATTCCCTTTGGCATTACCATGGCTTTTTTGATCAGTTCTCCGCTTATCAGCGAAATTGCCACCGTACTGCTTTTTAGCATGAAGGGTGCCGGCCCGGTGGTAGCTTTGGTATATGTGCTTGTCGGGGCCGTTATTGCTGTTATAGGCGGTTATTTGGTGGACGCCTTCCATATGGAAAAATACGTAATTCCGCTGACGTCAGAACCGCAAATGCAATACGCCTGTCAATGTAAATGCAGTTGCAAAAAAACGTTTAAACAAAAGTTAATAGGCAACGTTAAATATGCCCACTTTTTTGCTTGGGACACCTTAAAAAGCATTGCTTTATATGTTTTTTTGGGTTTAGTGGTGGGGGCAGCTATTCACGGTTATGTGCCTGTTGAATTTTTAGGCAAATATTTGGGTGCGGGCAATCCGTTTGCCGTGCCTATTGCCTCTATTGCCGGCGCGCCGATTTACGCCAATCACGTAGGGGTTATCCCCATTATTCAGGCCTTGCTTTTAAAGGGAGTGCCCATCGGAACAGCCTTGGTATTGCTGATGAGTATTACGGCCATTTCTCTGCCGGAAATAATGATGCTTAAAAAAGTGCTGTCCTGGAAGGTGATAGGCTATTTCTTAGGCTATTTAATTGTGGCCTTTATCATCGTGGGATACATACTGAACTGGATACTCTAAAATAGAACTAAAAAGCCGCTTCGTACGAAGCGGCTTTTTAATAATAATATGGACATTAAACATACAGAAATATTTTCCCGACCGCCCCGTCGTTACAGCTCTATCCCGCTTGCCTTCAGTTGGCGGGCCACGGCAAACAAGTCTTCTATTTTATTTTCATAATAAGTCAAAATATCGTCCGCCCCGTCAAACAAAGACAGCGTTATATTAAAATTCCAAAACGGATAGGTATCTATGCGGTAAATCAACGGCCACCAAAGCGTCTGCAAATCTTTTTCACAATGCTCTTTAACAAAGCGGCTTATCTTGCCGCCGTCGGCCTCAATAGCAGCCTGATTTTTAAAACCCAACCCGCAAATACCGCCCAGTTCATAATTAAAACGCAAAATCATCTTTTGCCACTCGGGCACCCATATAGAAAACTCCTCAATTGCCCCTTTCCGTTTTTTGGTCTTTAATTCCACCTCTTGGCCATAATGCTTTTTGACAAAAGCGGTCAAGGGAACAAAAAATTTGTCATTTAACACTTGATTGCGGGCCTCGGTTATTGCCTGGCACACATCCCGTGCGCTGGCCAGATTTTCTTTATTTTGGCTTAACAAATCACTTATCTGCTGCGTCATGGGTTGTATTCCTCCTTGTCCGGTCAAATCGTTTATTACGTCTGTATATTCTGTAATTGCCGTTTGCAAGGGCAATTCCTCCGGCTTGCCGGCCAAATACCGCACGCAGGCAGCCAACCAGGCGGTTACATCCGTTTTGTAGGAGAGACAAACATATTCGCTATCCTGCAAATTGCCGGCACTGGCGGCGCTTGGTTTTTTGCCGTCTAACGTAAGATAAATAAGTGTTGCCTGCGGATATTTGCGGTGATAACGCATTAACTGGCGGGGCTGGTCTGCTGCATAGATTTTATTTTCTATTAAAATTTGCCTGTTTCCCTTTTCTATTAAGATATCAATACGCCCACCGGAGGCATAATTATCCTTAATGGAACCGATGGCCTTTTCCGTACTTATTTTAACGGTTCCTGCATAGAAAGCCGAAAAATCGGTCTCCAGAGGGTTGTTTTGCGCCACTTGTTCTAAAAAACACTTTAAAAACAGGTTTTCTTTTTGTTCGTTTTGACGGGCCAGCAAAACGGCCAAAAAATGGGAATGAAACATTTCCTCTTTGTACAAATGTTTGCCAGCGGCATAAAACACATTCCAATTTCGTCCGTTTTTGGCCAATTCTTGCGTATACCGGCGGCGGATATGCGCCACTTGCCGCAACAGATTCCTTGCGGCTTGCGTATGGTCTTGCGAGAGTTTTTGAGAATGATTGGCTACGTTTTCCATAATAGCAACGGTATATCTTTTATGCCAACAGCTTGCATCTATCCTATGCCATATTTTGAAGCTGTTTTCCCCTCAGGATTGCGTCGGGATATTCTCATTTTACTTAAACTTGCCAAAACAGGCAAACCCCGTGCCATTTACTGCGACAATATGTTGTCATTTAGGCATCGTGTAATATAAAACGAATTAGTATAATGAATTTGGCAGCTGTTTCTGCCATATTATTGCGTCTATAAGGAGAAGCAAAAATGATAGATGAAGCTTTATTTAAAGGCCCGGAAAAAAGAGCCGTTCCTTTATTTGTGCTGGCCGATACTTCCGGCAGCATGCACGGAGAAAAAATAAGCTCTCTCAACACCGCCTTACAGAATATGCTGAATCTTTTTAAAGAAGTGCAAAGCCCTATGGACCAATTTGAACTTTCTATTATTACATTCGGGGGAGACAATGCAGAAGTAACGCTGCCCATGACTAATATTGAAGAGGTGGAACTGCCTGCACTGGCTGCCTTTGGCAAAACGCCTATGGGGAACGCGTTTGACCTTGTTTCAGGCATGCTGCAAGATGAAAACATTTGCCCCCAAAATGCCAAAAAACCCTCCCTGTTCTTAATTACCGACGGTATCCCCACGGATAAACAGCCGGATATGCCTCCCGCCCAATGGCAGCCTCTTCAAACGCTGCTTCGTCTTTCTCAAGGGGCGCAGCGCTTTGCTATCGGCGTGGGGAATGATCAAAACGACAAACTGTTGGAGGAATTTATTCATTCCCCCAATATCCCTGTTTGGAACACGCAAGACGTCAGCCAAATACAAGCTTTTTTTGCTTGGGCTACGCAAAGCACCATTATGCGCACCCAGGGCCGCATTCCCTTTGAGCAATCCATAGCGAGGCCTTTTAATCCGTTAGATAAAATTTAAAAAATACCTTTAATTTCTGGCCTACGCTGTGGCCCCCTATAAGGCAGAATTTTATGACTTTAAAACCCAACACCCCTTTGTATTCTTTATTCCACCAGACATATATCGTGGATAAATTGCTTGCTTCCGGCGGGCAAGGAAGCATCTATACGCTAAAAGGCGACCCCAAACACGTGGCCAAAATGTATACCGCTGACAGCGCAGAAGAGCAGCAAAGGTGGTTACGAAAACTTGAAAAAATACGAACGATTCAAAATACCCTGCCGGAAAATTTCATCCGCATTCAAGATATTTTAAGAAAGCCTCAAACCGGCTATATTATGGAAAATGTGTCCGCCCTGCCTTCCGTGCTCAGCAAAATTTATCCTTTGGGCAAGGATGAACACAAACCTTCTAATTTTCAGGAATGGAAAATTTGGTTTAATAAATGGGGCCTTGAAAAAAGGCTGCTGCTGGGCTGGCGCCTGGCCAGTGCTTTCCGCCAGTTACATCAACAAAATCTGACCTATGGGGACATTTCTGCCAGCAATGTCCTTATTCGGGAAGTGGACGGACAAATTAACGCCGCTGTGATTGATATAGACAATATATATGTGGCGGCATCCGGCATTTTGCCGGTTTTGGGTACCCCCGGCTATATAGCCCCGGAAGTGCTGGAGGGGCTGCCCATTGACCCGGCAGCGGAAGATTGGTCTTTGGCCGTGTTGTTATTTCAGCTGTTGCGTTTGGGCCACCCCTTTAGAGGAAGCGACATTATTCATTCCGCTTCCGAACAGCAGGAGGCCGACGCTTTAGCCGGAAAGGCAACCTATGTATCCGACGAAGACCCGGCCCTGATGCCGGCCGAATATGTATGCACGGAAAAGTTAAAACGGCTTTTTTACAAAACTTTCGCCAAATATAAAAACCGGCCGCTGTCCCGCAGCTCTGCTGCTGAGTTTGAAAAAGCCTTTTTGGAAGCTTATTACAACCTGATAGAATGCCCCGTCTGCGGACACTTTCACTTCCCTTATGTAGTGCCGGACGAAAAACATAAAAAAGAAACAGGACAGGATAAGTATATCAGCATTTGCCCCTGGTGCAAAAGCAAAGACGGCGTGGTGCGCTATTTGCGGATATTTACGGGCTACTGGGGCCCCAACAACGCCGTGCAGCAATACGGCCCTACGTCCTATCAAATTATACTCAAAAAAGGGCTGCAAAATATTGACACACAGTTTATTTATCCTTGGAATCATTCTTCCCAGGCTTTTTTGCAGTTCCGTTATACGGCCCCTTCCAAAAAAGCCGCCGCGGCCACCGTATGCGTGTACAACCCCCACCACAGCAATGCACAACTGTATTTTAATACGCCCAACGGTTTACAGAAAACGGATATTCCCGCAGACCCAAGCAAGGCTATTGTCTTGCATTCGGGCAATTTTATTGTATGTAACGACACCATTCAACCGTGTCCCATTAAAAACGGCGGTCCCGTTTATCCCACCGCCACTATTATTCGCTACGAGAGAACAGAAGCATGTTAAATATAGAAATCTTAAATCAACTTTCTTCGGTCAGTATGCCGCCCTTGCAGCTGAAAATGGACGAAATAATCTCTGCGCAGACCATACGGCAGTTTAAACTCTCCTCCTGCATGATAGAGGCGCAACAACTTTCCGTAGAGCGCAATAAAATATTTATAGACAATGTGCCGGGGTATACTTCTTTTATATGTAAAAGTTCTGCCCACACCCTGGCCCTTTTGTTGCAAATGTTAGAAGAACAGCAAAACGGCCAAAGGGGATATCTGTTTTTCCCGTCTTCGTTTGGCTCGGACGAAGATTTATACTTGCGGGTTTACCGCTTTCAGCAACTTGTTAAAAAAGAGCACATCAATCTGTCCCTGGAAAATCCTGACGAGGCGAAAGCGTTTGAACGCAGTATGCTGTTTAATACGGGACAGCAAAAATTGTTGCTTTACCGAAGAGCCCAAAACTCCAACAACCCCAACCATATTGAATTGTTAGTCTATGACAACGGCCGTTTTCATGCCGCCGTGGCAAATAACGGCAAAATCAGCTCCACGCCAAAAGAAATAGACAAACAGGACGACCGCTTGTGGACGGCTGCCCTTGCGCCGGAAATTACGTTCACGGTCCAGCAACCCACAAATTTGGCCGACGATACAGTGCCGCAAACAACAAAAACTTACAGACAGCTGTTGGAAGAATTTCAAAATCTGTTGGATATAGAAAGAAGTGAAAACATACAGGAATTGGGCGAATTCCACTATACCGACGCCCGTATTACCCACGATAACGGCTACGTCACTTTCTCGTTTACGTTGGACCGCGCCGTAAGTGAAGATTTGTTTAACCAAGACAGCGCCCACATTTTTCTGGCCACCAACACCGATCCTTCCATTCGCGTAGGCAGCATTAAAAGCATAAACGGCAACCAACTGACCACTATCCTTCCGGAGCAAGAGTTTAACCAAAATAACTACATTTCCCAAGCCGGCTCTCTGGTACTGGATACCGTAGGCGAGAAAAAAATAGCTACCCGCCGGCGGCAAGCCTTGGCGGCACTGCAACAAACAAACAAATCCCACTGGGCTAAAATTATTTTTGACAGCCAAAACTATAAAGGGGAAGCCATTGAATCCGACCACAAAGTATATGACAAAAATAATAAACCGGACAAAGACCGTCCGCTAGACCCCAAACAGGAAGAAGCCATTTGGAAAGCCCTCAACACCCCCGATATTGCCATTATACAAGGGCCGCCCGGCACAGGCAAAACGACCATCATTCAGCATATTTGCCGCCGTTTTGTGCAGTTATACAAAACAGACGACAGTTATAAACTGGCCCGCAGCCTCTATCCCGTGCCGCGCATTTTAATATCCAGTTATCAACATGTAGCCGTAGACAATGTATTGGATAAACTGGCCGAAAACGGCATGCCCCCCTGGAAGCAGGAAAGCGGTTTTCTGCGTCAACAGGAATATTATGATGCTTTGCAGGCCTGGGCCAACAAAGTAGCCGAAAAAATAGAACAAAAACTGGATAAAGACAATCCTCTTTTTAAACCCTGGTACCGGTTTTTGGAAGGCCTTGGCGTATATAAACATAACCCCAGCTATGAAAATGCCAAAACGCTGGTGCATTTGCTGCAAGATGTAGACAAAATTAATACAGAGGCTCCTTTAAAACAGCTCATCAAAAAACTGCATGATATGGTTATTCCGCCGGCAGGAAAAACGAATCCTAAATGGGCCGAAATTTTGCCGCGGCAACGTTTGGACAGGACGCTGTATGATGAAGATGACGGCTGGTGCAATGCAATGGAGTTATACCGGTTTTTTGACGAATTGGAAGATGATATAACAACCGTTGAAGATTACACAAAAGAAAAAAATATCCTTCGCAAGTTATGCCAAAAAGAGGACCACTCTGCCCCGGAGGAACATATCTTTGCCCAATACAAAGAGCTGGTGCAAACGCTGAAGCAAAAACATCTTTTTGTTAAACCGGCCGTGCACGATATTATTCCTCTTTTGGACCAAATACAGGGCTGCTTTTATAATAACCTCAAAGACAGCCGCCTGCAACAAATGATGATACAAAAACAATTTGCCGACGAACTGCGTCTGCAATATAAATATGTGGTGCAGCAATACAGCCCTTGGAATGCCGGCACTTGCAATGCGTGCGGAAACTTGCGCTGGCAACATATACCGTTTCAGCCGCCTGTAAAAGCGCGTTCTTTTGATTTAATTATTGTGGACGAAGCCGCCCGCGCTCAC
>CALUQA010000021.1 GCA_944322775.1 uncultured Elusimicrobiales bacterium | reverse complement strand
CGGCGTGCCCAAAGCAAATTTGATAAAATAGAGCCATGAGCCAGAACTATATAGCCTTGGACTTTGGCAGCGGCAAAATTTCCGCCGTGCTAAGCGTATATGACGAAAACACGGGCACCAGCCGCGTGCGCCATGCCGCTGTGGAAACCTGCCCCAGCGTCAGTGCCTGCTATGTTCTGGATTTTGACAAAACGGTGCGCGCCTTAAACAATCTGTTTGCGCGCATGAACGAATATGTTTCCTTCACACCAACGGTAGTGGTGGGGCTGCGCGGGGATTTTTTAAGTTTTCGCCGTTCAGGCGGCTTTCAGCCCATTTCCGGCAAAGACCAAATTATTACAGACAAAGACGTCCGGGCCGCGCTGGACAATTCCGTCCCGGCCAATTTGGACGAAAATCTGGAAGTGGTGGACCTCCTGCCGCAAAGCTTTACCGTAGACGGCAAAACCGGCGTGCAAAACCCCGTTGGGCTGACGGGCAACTGCCTGGACGCGGAAACCTTTATTTCCATGGGGCTTAAAACCCATTTGACCAACTTAAACCGCGTGATGTCCGCCGCCGGCTGCGAAGATTTTGAAGCTGTGCCCACCGTGCTGGCCTTGTGCGACACCCTTTTAAAACCCGAAGAAAAGCAAAACAATGTGCTGTTGCTGGATATTGGCGCAGCCAATTCTTCGGCCGCGCTGTACCACAAAGGACTGCTGGAAGGCGCGTGGGAACTGCCCTTTGGAGCAGACATCATCGTGCAGGAAGTGGCCGACGTGCTGCAAAACGACCTGCCTACTACCCGCCAGTTGCTTAAAGATTACTCTTACGGCGACGACGAAATTATGGACGATGTGCTTGATGACGCCGCCGTCAAATTGTTAAAGACGATAAAAAAAGAACTGTTGCAGTCGCTTTGTTTTATCAAATACCCCCCTTCGCAGGCGGTTGTGTGCGGCGGCGGGGCAGAAATAAACGTTAAAAATGCCGCCAAAAGCGTGCTGAACCTGCGCCGCGCGCGCCTGGCCGCGCACGACGACCTGATTGCCGACAGCGAAGACCTGCTGGCCCCCGTCTATACGTCTGCGCTCTCGCTGGTGCTTTATTCCCAAAGACATGGCACCGCTTATGAAGAAGCCCCCTCCGCCAAAGCCGCCGGATTTTTTGACCGCATGCTTTCCAAACTGGGGCTTAATTAATTTTACCTGACCGCGCTTTTTTTATTTATGGAGGCCGCCTTGCCAGGCGGCCCGTTTTTTCTTTTTCAGCCGTTTATGTAAAACCGCTTTTTCTCTTTAACCTAAAGACATTGTGCCCTTTGTTCCGCATATGACCAAAACCATTGTCCGCCGCGCCACATTACGCCATGCACTTTTTCCGCCCGCGCCGCCGCTTGGGCCTGCCTCTTTTTTCCGTTGCCAATGCTTGTGCCTCTGCTTTGCTGCGCGGAGCATTGAAAAACAGGCAATTTGCACAATAAAAAACCCCGCCTTATAAGGCGGGGTTTTGGCTGCGATGCAAATTAGTTCAGCGCTTCCAGCATGGCGGGCACTACATCATACAGGTCGCCCTGCACGGCGTAGTGGGCCAGCTTCATGATGGGGGCTTCGGGGTCTTTATTGATAGCCACAATCACGTCCGCGCCCGAGCAACCCGCCATATGCTGTATCTGCCCCGAAATACCGCAGGCAATATACAGTTTGGGTTTTACGGTGCGGCCCGTAAGGCCGATTTGGCGGCGGTATTCAATCCAGCCGCTGTCCACCGGCGCGCGGGAGGCAGCCACCGTGCCGCCCAGGCGTTTGGCCAGTTTTTCCAGCAGGGCAAAACCTTCGGGCTTGCCTAAGCCGCGGCCGCCGGCCACGATTACTTCCGCTTCCGACAGGTCCAGCCCTTCGCCTTCGCTTTTGATAAATTTTAAAAACTTGGCCAAAGAAGTAAAGTCTTTTTCGTTAAAGGCAAAATCCACCACTTCGCCTTTTCTGCCTTCCGTGCGCGGCGCCTTGGCATAGGCCATCGGGCGCAGGGAGCACATTTCCGGCCGGGTATGCGCGCAGGTGATGGTGGCCATCAGGTTGCCGCCAAAGGTCGGGCGCGTGGCATGCAGTTGGCCGTCTTCTTTGTTAATCACCACTTCCGTGGCGTCGGCGGTCAGCCCGGTGCCTGCAAAAATGGCCGTCTTGGCCGAAAGCGAGCGGCCCATATTGGTGGCGGGAAGCAAAAATTTATTGGGCTTATATTCTTTAATCATGGCAGAGAGCGTTTTGGCGTACACGTCATCTTCCTAATTTTCCAGCTGCGGTGCGTCGCACACATACACCACGTCGGCGCCGTGTTCAAACAAATCGGCGGCGAACTTTTTGACGTCTTTGCCCAAAAGCACGGCGCAAAGTTTTTCGCCCAGCGCGTCTGCCAAGCCGCGGCCTGCATTTAAAAGTTCATAGGCCGTGGGGCTTAACTTGCCGCGGGATACTTCTGCAAAAATCCATACGTTTTTCCAATCTTTCATAAATTTGCTCGCTTAAATATATTTGTTTTCCTTTAACAGTTCCACCAATTTGGCGGCTTTTTCCTTGCCGTTGGCTCCTTCCACCACCACGGCGTTGGCGTCGCGTTTGGGGGCAAAGGATTTGACCACGCGCGTGGGGCAGTTTTTCACGCCCAGCTTGGTTTTGTCGGCCCCGATGTCATCAGCCGTCCATTTGGTCACTTCGGCGCGTTTGGCCGCCATACGGCCCTTTACGCTGCGCACGCGGGGGTTGCTGATTTCTTTAACCACGCTGATTACGCACGGGTAAGGCAGCTCCAGCACTTCGGTGCCGTCTTCGGTGAGGCGTTCGACCACAATGCTTTTGTCGCCTGCCTGCACCACGCGGCGCACAAAGGCGGCGTTGGGAATGCCCAGCCAGGCGGAAATTTGCGGGCCGATGTGGCCGGTGTCGCTGTCGTTGGTTTGTTTGCCGCAAATGATTAAGTCCACTTTTTCAATGGAGTTGATTTTTTCCACCCCTTTGGACAAAGCATAGCTGGTGGACCAGGTGTCCGAACCGGCAAAGGCCATGTCGCCAAGTTGATAGACTTTGTCTGCCCCGCGGGCAATGCTGTCGCGCAACACGTTTTCGGCCGCCGGGGGACCCATGGTAATCACAGACACCGTGCCGCCCAGTTGTTCTTTAAGGCTGACGGCTTCTTCCAGCGCGTATTCGTCAAACGGGTTCATGGCGCTTTCGGCGCCGGAGCGGATTAAGCAGCCGGTGGCCGGGTCAATTTTGACGTTGTCGGACTTGGGGGTTTGTTTAACACAGGCTAAAATGTGCATGCTTATTCTCCTTTGGCGGCGTATTCTTTGGTTAAAGCCGAGATAATTTCATTCTTCTGGATATGCACGGTGCCTTCGTAAATTTGGGTAATTTTGGCGTCGCGCATATATTTTTCCAGCGGGAAGTCGCGCATATAGGCAATGCCGCCGCAGAGGGTGACGCATTCGTCGGCCACTTCCATGGCGGTATTGGCGCAGAAAAGTTTGGCCATGGCGCTGTATTTGGTCCAGCGTCCGCCCTTAATTTTTTTCAATTCGTCGTGCACGGTGGTGCCGTTTTCCAACGCGGCTTTGACGGCCGGCAGGAACTCTTGGTCCATGCGGTGCGTAATGCTGTACACCAGCGCGCGGCCGGCTTCGGTCTTGGCGGCCAGTTCGGCCACTTTATGCCCCAAAGCCTGGAACGTGATAATGGGCTGGCCAAACTGTTTGCGCGTGCGCAAATAAGGGATGGTCTCGTCCAGCGCGCCCTGGGCAATGCCCACGGCCTGCGCCGCTACGCCCGGGCGGGAATAGTCCAGCGTTTCCTGCACGTACAAAAGGCCGCGGCCTTCGCTGCCCAAAAGGTTTTCTTTGGGGACGCGTACGTTTTCAAAAATCAGTTCATAGGTCGGGTTGGTGCGGATACCCATTTTTTCTTCTTTCTTGCCGAAAGAAAACCCGGGGGTGCCCTTTTCAATCACCAACAGCGAAATACCGCGCGCCCCGCGGGAAGGGTTGGTGTTGACGGCCACGGTGTAAAAGTCGGCTTCTTTGCCGGTGGAAATAAAGTGCTTGGTGCCGTTGACCACATAATAGTCGCCGTCTTTTAAAGCGGTGGTTTTAAGGGCGGTAGCGTCGGAACCGGCTTCCGGCTCGGTCAAGGCAAAGGCCCACAGCTTTTTGCCGCTGGCCAAATCGTAGCACCAGCGTTCGCGCTGCTCGGCCGTGGCGGCCAAAAACATCGGAATAGCGCCCAAGGCCGTCGTGCCCGGCGTCAAAGCCAGGCCCGCGCACACGCGGGAAAGTTCTTCAAAGGCCATGGCCAGGCAGGTAATCCCCCCGCCCAAGCCGCCGTATTTTTCCGGCAGCCACAGGCCAAACATGCCGCTTTTGCGGAATTCTTCATACATCTCTTTGGAAAACTGCTCTTTGGCGTCCATTTCCGCGCGAAGGGGTTTTAACTTTTTTTGGGCCAGTTCGCGGGTGGCGTTGAGGGTTTCCTGCTCCATTTCATTAATTGCGTAATCCATTATTTATTGTCTCCCGTGGGATTAAATTTGCGGTGCGCACCATGTTTGTGGCGGCGGAAAAACGGTTTTTTGCCGCTGTGTTTGCGCGGCGTTAAAGAACGGTACAGCTGTTCCTGGCGGCGTATCATGACCGGGACGGTAAATTCCCCAAAGTCGCGCCGGGCGATATTTTCTTTAAAGCGTTCCCGCAGGCCGTTGTTGCGCAGCAGGGCTTTGATTTTTTCTGCCAACGAAGAAATATCGTTTACCTTGACCAAAAAGCCGGTGCGATTGTCCGACACCACTTCGCTGATGCCGTCCACGTCGTAGCACACGGCGGGCACGCGGTGGGCTTGCGCCTCCAACAAAGACATGGGCACGCCTTCACGCAAAGAGGTGCTTACGTACACGTCGCTGATGGCAAGCAGTTCGTCGGTATCGCCGCGCCACCCCGGGAAAAGCACCTTTTTTTCTATGCCCAGGTGTTCGGCCAAATTGGTGGCCGTTTGTTT
>CALUQA010000020.1 GCA_944322775.1 uncultured Elusimicrobiales bacterium | reverse complement strand
TCCATAAATGCGAAACAAAATTAATCAGCGGGCTGTGGTTGCCAAAGGAGCCGCCGGCGTCTTCGCCTTTTTTGCGTTTGGCTTTTTTGTCTTTTTGGAAAGCCAAATAATCTTCTATATCCTGCCGGAATTTCCATTCATACGGCAAGCGGTTGGATTTATCTTTATTCTCCTGCGTGAGTGCCAAGACTTTATTTTCAAATACGTTTGGCCCCGGGATTTCCCCCCGCTGCGGAATGATGTGGTCCACTTGCGTCTGCCGTTCGTCAAATGCCTGCGCGAACGAAATGGGTTGTCCGCTGTATGGGCACAGGTGGTTTTGTTCCTCCCAGAGCAGGTATTTTTCTATATTGCGCGGGCTGACCAACACATTGCCTTGCTGCAGCGCAGCGATGGCTTTTTTGCGTTCGTCTGCTTGCAACTTGTTTTGCCCTTCCAGCCATTGGCGGCGGCGCAGGGAGTTTTTGATTTCGCGGGAGAGTTCTACCACAATTTCGTCCGGTTGACCGTATTTGCTGACGATGTAATTCAGCACGCGGTGAAACTCGGCCAGGGCGCGGCTCATCACCGGGTCGTTGATTGCCTCTTGTTTTTTAATTGCCTCTACCGAGCGCAGCTTGCCCCGCAAAGGCGCTTGTTGCGGCTGGAAATGGGCCAACACATCGGTTTCTGCCTGTCCTTGCAAAATACCGTCGGTTAACAGGCGCAAGGCTTTTACGCTGTAAGGGGCGCGGCCCTTTTCCAACGTTAAAGATAAAAAGACATGTTGTTTCTTAAGCCAAAGAATAAACGCGCTGCCGCGTTGGCGCTGGGTTTCATCGGCAGGAATGTTGCGGGTCAAATCTGCAAAGCTTTGGACAATATACTCGTCTGTATTATCCTCAATATCGGAAAATGTGGTAATGTTGGCCAAGAACTCTATTACCAACTCCTGCACTTTATCCGTCAATTCCGCCCACGCATTGAGTGCGCCGGCCCGTTCAAAAGCAAACAGGGTGGTGTTGCCTTTTAACCCTTGTTTGGTGCCGGTTTTGCGGTCAATAGTAAACGAAACGTCGGCGGGCAGAGATAAATTTGCGTAAATTTTGGCAAACGGAATAATCGCACTGTCCGCCGTATAATCGCCGGTAGAGATATTCACATAGTTAAAGAGTTGCGTTTGCTGCGCTAAAGTAAGCGGATAGGTTTCTTTTTCTCCTTTTTTGACAAGCCGCAAGTTGGCAATGTCTTTGGCAAGCCGGTAATGCTGATACGCAATCTGTGCGCAAGCGGCGCGTTTTTCCTGTGGGAACAGCGGACAGTTGCCTACATTTGCCAATTCCCATTTTATGGGGCGTTGATAAAATAAGGCGGAATGAAAGGCGGCTTTAAGCGCAATTTCTTTTTTGCCTGGAAAATCGGGGAACATATTTTCGCCCCACACGGCGTATGTGCCGCGCAGCTGCGGATGATAAGCGCTTTGCTTGTCATAAATACGGTCAAATTCTTCTTCCACCATTTGGCGATAAATAAAGGTGCCGTCCTCTTCTATTTTTCGCCAAGGGTTCCCGGCGCTGGCCTGTTTGCGTTCATAAAGCAACTGTCCCAATGTTTTGCCGTTGGCCAATTGTGCCGACGTTTGGCTTAATTTTTTGCCTATCACGCCGCGATCGGCCTCGCTTAACGTGCCTTTGTAACCGCGGTTTTTAACGATATGACAGAAAACTTTGATAAGCTGCGGCAAGGTAAGTTCTTCTTCCACCGCTTTGGCGCGCAAGGCGATGACGTCTTCTTTGTCTGCCAGCAAATCATTTCGCGTGACGCCCAAGGATTCGGCCATATATTTAATTTTGCGCAAACGGGCCGCTTTGCGCTCAATTTGTTTGCGCATGAGGCGCGCGGCACGACGAGCGGTATTTAAGGTAACCATTTCTTTGGGTGCAATCGGCTCGCCAAAAATATAGCTGTCTAAGTGAAGCAAACGCGTAATATTTTTGTTTTCGTTTAATTCATAAATAGCCGTGCCGACGGAAGAGGTGCCCAAATCTATGCCTAAGCGATAGGGTTTGTGTAACGGATTTTTATTCGTTGCCATCATCTGTCCTCCGGTAAATAAGGGTGAAATAGTATTCATTTTACACTAGCAATTGGTCTTGTTTATAATACTAATTTTTTGAAGTATTCTTTTGCCTTTTTTTGTTTAGGCCATGAATGAAGGTAATAGAACATATTTGCATTGGCTCATTCTGGGGAAGATAGTGCTTTTAAAGCTTTTTTAGAGATACAAATTTATAACTCAAAAATATTAAAATTTCTAAAATCAGTAAAAATTATGTGAAAATTTCTGTTCGGCCGGGATTTTAGGCGATTTGCCCGGGGGATTTGTCCGCCGCGGAAGGGGGCCGCTTCTTTTATTTAGCCGACAGGCCAGAGGGCTTTTGGGTTTTGCTGTTAGGACGCGGCCCCTGTATTCGGTATTACAGACGGCGGGGCATTGGCCGTTAGATTGCTTATGTTTAGACGGAGAAGTAAATGCTAACGCCAAAGAATATTTTTTATATTATGTACTTAATACGAATAGACGAAACGGACTTGTTTTGTAACGTGCAAACAAGTCGTGCTGCAGTATGGCTATAAGGTTTTTTAATTTTACGTATTTATAAAAACACAGGAGAAATTATGTCCCCTTATCAGACAAAGACAATTAATGCTGTATTGCAAGATATTGAAAATCGCAGAATGTATTTGCCGGCCATTCAACGTAAATATGTATGGAGTGAAGAACAGATTAACAGATTGATGGATTCTATTATGCTCAATTATCCTATTGGCACCTTTTTGTTTTGGAAAGTGAAACGAAAAGTAGTTAACCAACAGCAATATTCTATGTACGAGTTTATTAAGGATTATCATGAAAGAGATGCCAATAAGAATTTGCCCGCGGTGCAACCGTTTTCGGCCGGAAGCTCTTCAGAAGACATCTGGTCTGTTTTGGACGGGCAGCAGCGTTTAACCTCTTTGTACATTGCTCTGCAGGGAAGTTTAAGTGTGAAAATGCCCAAAAAACGCTGGAATAATGACAAAGCATTCCCTAAAAAAGAATTGTATTTTAATCTGCGCAGCAAAGGAAAATGTGAAGACGATGATGAAGTAGCTTATGAATTTGATTTTTTGACCCCCGAACAGGCGCAAAATCCCGCATTTGCACCTGATAAATTGTGGTATAGAGTAAAGGATATTCTTCGCTATGCCTCTATTCCAGAGGTGATGACGGAACTGATTAATCCGAATCATTGGAACGAAAACAAGCTAATCATGGACAACCTTGTACGGTTGCACGACCAAATAATGTCGAAGGAAATGATTAATTATTTTGAGGTGCAAACCGATTCTATTGATGACGTTTTGGATATTTTTGTTCGCATTAACTCAGGCGGCACGATTTTATCTAAAAGCGATTTGTTGTTCTCCACCATTGTTTCTTATTGGGACAAAGCCAGAGGAGAAATAGAAGAGCTGCTGACGAGTATTAATAAAAAAGGGGAACGTTTTGCTTTTTCCAACGATTTTATTATGCGCAGCTGTTTGTTTTTAATGGACCTTTCCACTTCGCTGAAAGTGGAGTCCTTCAAAAAAGAAAGTGTTGAAAAAATTAAAGAAAATTGGGAGCGGATTAAAAATTCAATTTCGGCAACGGTGGATATGCTCTGTGAGTTTGGTTTTAACTCTGAAAACCTGACTTCTTATGTGGCGGTTATGCCGATTGTGTATTATCACTTTAAAGGGGGAGAGTGGAGTAAAGAAACCAAAAAAGAACTGAAGAAGTATTTGGTAGTTTCTTTGTTACGAAGAATATTTGGTGCTTCCACCAACAACACCCTGCAATCTATCAGAGAAGTTTTAAAACAGAATGCCGGAAAGCCTTTTGCCTTTGCCATGTTGGAAGATCTCCGCTTCTCGGCCAACAGGACGCTGCGTTATTCGCAAGAGGACATTGATGAACTGTTTGAAAAGGAAAAAGGCCCCTACACCTTTATGGTGCTTTCGTTGCTTTATCCGCATTTGAAATACGGCCAAAACAGTTTTCACCAGGATCACATGCATCCGTATGCCAGTTTTACTGACAGGAATCTATCTAAGCTTACATTGCCGGACGGATCTTCTTTGAGTAAAGAGAAAATAGAAGAATGGCAATATCGCAGAAATACGCTGGCGAACCTGCAACTATTGGAAGGGCACGAAAACGGCGAGAAAAATAAAACGCCGTTAAATGTTTGGCTGGAAAAGCCGGAAAATAGGGCCAATGTAAAATTTTTGCCCCCGGGTATATCCTATGATTTAGCCAACTTTGAAGAGTTTATGGAAAAACGCAAAGCATTAATGCGGGCTGAATTGGAGAAAATCCTGTTGTAAAACACCTGCCTGCACCGGCTGTTTTGTGCTTGGCAGTCGCACCCATATCAAAAAACAGGGCTGTGTCGCCCTATACCATTTGCCATTTGGAAGAATTTTTCTTCCAAATGGCATTTTTGTTGTCTGTCCCGTTTATTGCAGCGTTTTGGGTTGGGCAATTTCCGCAAATTTTTTGGCCATGGTCGGATTTTTGCGGATCAGGCTTTTTACCGTCAGTTTTTCGGCTTTTTCGTTGGCCAGACGCAGGTTTTTCTCCGAAGACAGCAAAGCGTCTTTTGTCTTTTGCAGATGCTCTATGGTCTTGTCTATTTCTTCAATGGCTTTGCCGAACTTTTCGCTGGCCAAACGGTAGTTGTTGCCGAATTTCACTTTAAAGGCGTTTAAATCGTCCTCAAAATGGGTGATATCAATATTCTGCTGGCGCAGTTGCGTCAGCTGGCGCTGGTAAGCTATGGAATTGACGGCGGCATTGCGCAGCAGCGTAATCATGGGAATAAAAAACTGCGGACGAATGACATACATTTTGGGGTATTTATAAGACACGTCCACAATGCCCGTGTTATAAAGCTCGCTGTCGGCTTCCAGCAAAGACACCAGCACGGCATATTCGCAGCCTTTTTGGCGGCGGTCTTTATCCAGCTTTTCAAAAAAGTCTTCGTTTTTGTGTTTGGTGGCGGTGGTGTCGTTTTCGTTTTTCATTTCAAACATAATGGAAAGGAACTCTATTCCGTCTGTTGTCTGCTCGCGGAAGATATAATCGCCCTTGCTGCCGCTGCTGGCGTCGTTGTCTTTTTCAAAATAGGCATTGGGAAAGGCCGTCATACGCAGCTGGTTAAAGGCGTTTTCACAATGTTTTTCCAGCGTTTCTCCTATCATTTTGGTGGACAGGCGGGCTTTAAGGTCTTTATAATAAGCTATTTGTTCTTCTTTGCCCTTCAGTTCCACGGCATATCTTTCGGATAGGTTTTTCAGCTGCAGCTGCCGGTCCTGCTCGGCCCCTTTAAGCTGGTTTTGCAGGGTAAGGATTTGTTTGTCTTTTTCGTTTAATTGGTCTTTTTGTTTATCTTCGGCTTCTTTAACCGCGAGCATTTTGTCTTTATCGCTGACGGCCAGCTGGGCTTTAAGCGTTTCTATTTTTTGTTTTAACTCGGCGTTCTTTTTTTCTTGCTCTGCCAAAGCCTGGGCGGACATCAATTTAAACTCGGCCTCTTTTTCCCGAATGGCCAGTTGTTTTTGCTCTTGCAATTCTTTGTTAAACTCGGCGGTTCTTACCTGGCTGACTATTTGTGCGTAGCCGCTTTCATCCACCTGAAAAAATTTACCGCAATGCGGACATTTTATTTCTGCCATATTCTTTCTCCTTCGTTTTGATCTGTTAAAATTGTAAGGTTATTTGCGCCCCTATTTGCTGCACGGCGCCAAAGGCGGCGTTTACGGCCGCGCCCAAGGCAAAGCGCCCGTCCGTTTCCGTTTGAAAGCCGGCTTCTGCCTGCATAAAAGGGTCTGTCTCAAAAACGGGCAAGGTTTGCCGGGCCGCTTGAAAGGCCTCTTGCGCAGTTCCTTGCTTTACATAAGCTGCACTTAAATACCAGTGCCACACATCGTTATACGATTTTATCAGTTCCACGCCGCCTTGGGTTTGCCAAAGGGAAAAATTTTTGCCATACAGGGTGCTGGTTTTATACGTCATGTCGCCTGCTTTATCAACAAAGCCGTATCCGGCCAGCGCGGACGGGAACAAAAACCAGCCGTTGTCGTTTAACGGAATATGCCAGCCTATTTCCGCTTCGCCCCAAGCCGCCCATTGGTTTTGCCGGTCATTGAGCGCTTTGGAAGTTACACTGGCGGCCTGAACCGTTAAACCCATATAGAATCGGTCTCCGTAAAGTTCCAGGTTTGCCCCGCCCTGAATTAGCTGCATGTCCAAAGGAACGTCCGCATATTTGCTGCTGCCGGCTTGGTACCCCACGTTAAAACCGCCGGTAATGGCAAAAGTATCGGTCAGGCCCCAGTCGGTGCTCTGCCAGCCGGCCTGCAAGCCGGAGGAGGCAGTATCGGCAGAGAGAGTGTTGGTAAACTCCACCTTTCCGCCATGGATATAGGGAATAAGATAAAAAGCGGAAGAAACAAGGTCGTAATTTAAAAAGCGGTTTTCCCTGCGGTGGCGCAGCGGGGCCAGGCTTTGGCTCAGCATCTGCAACGCCCGATAGGCGCGCAGCGGTTGCAGCAAAACAGCGGGGGCAAAGCCGTCGCTGCTGCCGGGCGCTTTTCGGGTGAAGGTAAGCTGCCCCGTAGCCGGATTGTACGTTGTGTTATAAGCATATAAATCGCCGTACAGCGTGCCGGGGACGCGGACGGCCTCTTTCCCGTTTCCGGTTATAAAATCCAACACGTGCGATTTTTGTTCGCTTTCGCTTATTAAATTAAATTGGTCTACCTGAATGGTGCCCGGGCCGGAAATATGGTTTAGATGCAGCGTGTCCATGGTATTGTTTTTTAAATCTACGTCGGGCACGATATGCAAGGCATCATTTAGTGCAACGCTTCCCAAACGCAGCGGGCGGGCCATGCCGTCCGCCAACACCAACTGGCCGCCTTGGGCATGCAGGGGGGTGTTACTCCAATCAACACCGGGATTTAAGTAAACCCCGCCGGATTTAAGGTTTAATTGGGCGTTGCTAAGCGCCTGATTAAAATACACTTTTCCGTCGTTTGTGCCCGCAATATCTATTTGGGTAAGAGCCGGGGATAGAATGTCGTCATTAAAAATAATGCTCCCGCCGGCGCTTGGCATTAGCGTAAGCTTGGCCAGGGCAGAGCCCATATAAATACCGCCGCCTGTGTTGCGGTTGAAAGAAATATCTCCGTTTTCGGCCAGTAAAGTTAAATTGTTTGCCGCGTAAATGCCGCCGCCTTGGGTGGCCGTGTTGTTGGAAAAAGTGATGTTTCCGCCGCGTAAGGTAAAGTCTTCCCCGGCATAAATGGCCCCGCCTTTGGAAGCGCTGTTATTGGAAAATGAAACATTGTTTGCACGCAGTGTGTTTTTGTTGAATATATACGCGCCGCCGCCCCAACCGGAGGAAGAATTGCTTTCAAAGCGGGCATTGTCCAGGCGCTGTTCGGCATTACCCAAAAGCAGCCCTCCGCTGGTGTTACGGTAAAAATATACGTTATTTAGCGTGACATGATCTGCCGCGGAATGAATATACAAAGCGCTGCTGGTGTTATTTTTAAAGTCTACGTCATCAAAATGAATATAAGAGCCATAGACAAAAACGGCATTTGTAACATTTTGCGCTAAAATGTCCTGATAGGATAAATGCGTCAAATCCAGGCTGCGGTTATAGGTGTACCCCCACGGATTATTCATAATTTGTTTTTGCTGTGCCTGCAACGGGGCCAGCGCCAACCAAAACAGAAAAAAAGAACATAAAAACTTTTTCATCATTTTTCCAGTATCTCCTCGGGAAGTTGTGCCACCCAGCCCTCAACGGCTTCCTGCCGTGCCTGCCGCCGCGTCCGGCCAAAACCTTTGGCAATATAGACGTGTTCCGTATTTTCAAAAATAAGTTTTGCCTGCAACGTACAAATCTGTATCTTTTGCATTTGACTTTGCCGGCAGGAAAAACGCTCCACTTTCAGGTATAAAGCTTTCCCCTCGGGGGCAACGGCATAGCCGGCTTGTGTTAAAAAATGGTTCAGTTTCCCTGCCAGGTCTGCCCACGCGCGCGGGGAACGTATGACTATGGGGCCTTTGGCCAACCTTTTCTGCCGTTGGCTGGCTTGCTGAAGCGCTTGCAAGCGCAGTTGCGCACGGGCTCTTTCCAGTTCGGCCTTTTGAATAGAAATAAGTATATATCCCGTAATCTTGCCTTGATAGGACGAAATGCTGAATTGTTCGGCCTGAATTTGCCGCAAGGCCACTTCCTGCGAAGAGGAAGTAAAAACAGCCGTCAAAAACTGCCCGTTATTGTCCAACACACTTTGTGTATGAACCGATACCGTGCTGCCTAAATAAGCGGCTAGGGACGCCACGGCATTTTGATAGGCTTCCTGCCGGGCACAGGCTATATCTGTGCACAAGGAAGAAATGCCGCTGAAATATACACGTTCCTGCTCCTGCCAGTTCTTGCCGGCCCACTCAGGCACTTTGGGGGCAGAAACGCACCCGCCCCCAAAGAATGCCAAAAAAAGCAGAACCGGCAGCAGCTTCATTGGGCAGCCTCTGCCTGCGGCACAGCCGGCAGGGCAGCCTGCTGTTGTTGCCAGAAGCGGGCTTCCGTTTCAAGTGCCAGCTGTTTGGCACTTTTATTGGCGGCCACTTGTGCTTTGGTGTCGCTAAAGGCGGCGCGCACCAGCTTATAGTAATCGGTTTTGCTGATGGCGGACAGCACATAGGCGCGGTAATAAAGACGCTGGTTCATGTCGTTGCTTTCCAGCAGGCGCTGCAGATACGACTGCTGCACCTCAACCCCGCTTAACGTAATGTTTTCCACGGCGGAGAAGAAAACATCTTTTAAATATCCGCCGGTGTTCTCGTCATACGCTCCGGCCTCTAATGCGCGGGAAAACTCGTTGCGGACCACATTTTTTATTTGCTCGGCCAAGTTGACGCGTGCATTGGCGGACGCGGCGCGTTTGGCTGCTTCCAGATTGGTAAAGCCTTCCGCCGTACCGCGGTAAAAATACCGGCCGTCTTTTTCCCAAAATTCCTGCGTGCTGTTCACCCAATCCGGGGCGGCCGCGGCAGGGATTGTTTCCACCACTTTTACGCTTAACTGCGGGGTGTTTATTACGTTTTTGGCACCGCAGGCGCTCAGCAGTATTATGCCTGCCAAGAGCAGGCAGATCTTCATTTGTTTTTTCATAGACTCTCCTTTAATCAAGACCTAATAAATATTTCGCAAATTGGGATTTGCGCACTTTTACGCGGTGCGACAAAAGCGCCAGGCCGCTTTCAATATCCACAACGGTTACGTTGATAATAACCTCCTGGCGGTTAATCCAATAGTTTCCGCTTACAATCATATCGGCTGAGGCCAGCTTGCCAAACTGTTTGCGGTTGCGGCTGTCAAACAGATCATCGCGCGTAATGCGCAGCTCCCGCAGGACGGTATCAATATGATTTTTAGCCAGCACGTGCCGGGGGCGTTTGTCCGTTAAAAAAGAAGTTAAATCGTCTTCCAACACGCTGCTCAGCGGCAGCCGGCTGCGGCTGGTGCTTTCCACAAAGCCTACCACCGCCAAGTTTGCTTTGGCAGGGATATGCCCGCTGGAAGCAATTTTTTCGGCCGTTTCGTTTAAGGCGCTGTCTAAGGTAAAGCGTTTGGCCGCTTGGACATTTGAAGCCAGCAAAAGGCCGCATAACAGCAAAAGAAACGTAAAAGCATGTTTTTTCATAAAGTTCTCCTTATGGAAGGCAAAAGCCCTCTCTATCACAAAGATACAACAGCACAGTGACAGCATATTGTCGCACCTGTGTTCACTAAAAGACACAACAGCTGCCTGACCCTTTCCAAGACGGTCATTTGCCGGCCCTCCGGCGCGGGAGGTGAGGGGCAGGGGGAGGTAAAACCCTGCCCCTCCTGTTGGGATTGCTGTTGTTAAAAAACAGCATAGATCGGTTGCGGCGCCGGGGCGGCCGTTTATGCCTTATATAAGGCATCCCAAGAAAAATCGGCTGTCTTCAGCCCGGGTTCCAGCTGTATGGCTCTGTTAATGTCTTGCAGGGCTAAAAGCGCCTGGTGTTGTTGTTTATACAGGGCGGCTCTTTGAACAAAGGGCCTAAAGTCGGTCGGGTTGAGCTGTATGGAGGCGTTGAACTCGGCCAAGGCTTTTTGCGGTTGTTTTAAATAAAGAGCCGTTTGCCCCAGCAAATAGTGAATGGCGGCCCTTTGTGTGGCCGGGCGGCTTAAGGCAAGGGCATGCTGCAAATCGGCTCGGGCCTGTTGAAAATAACCTAAATTTAACAGGGCGGAAGCGCGCGAAAGATAAAGTTCTGCTTTATCCTCTAATGTATTTAATTGCTCTACAATATTGTAATGTTCTAAAGCTTGTTGAAAGGCACTTTCAAGCAGGCAAGTTTGTGCATACATAAAATGGGCATATACATTGTCCGGCTCCAATTGGGTGGCTTTTTTAAAATACCGCAGGGCTTGAGGCCATTTTTGCTGTTCGTAACAGATAAAGCCGCAATTAAAATGATAGTGAGCACAGCTTTTGTCTAAAGAAAGGGCTTTGCGGTAATCGGCCAATGCTTCTTTTAAGAGATTGTTTTGTTGATAAATTTGTCCGCGTGAAAAATAATATTCATCATGGTCCGGTGCCAAAGCAATGGCTTGCGCATAGCATTGCAAGGCTTCACGCCAGTGCCCGTTAAGGGCCTTCTGCCGCGCCTGCACGGACAGTTGAACGGCCGTTTTTGCGCCGGATAATTTGGAATATTTCTTTTTCATAGGGGGTGTCCTCGTACATTTGTTTTTTAAAAGGTTATGCCTTATTTTGTTGCTTGTTTCGGATATGTTTCAGCCAAAGGGCGGCCGCTTGATTGTTTGGGTCAAATTTTAAGACATGCAGACAATCCTCGGTTGCTTTGGCAAATTGTTTCAACTCTGTGTAACAGCCTGCGCGCAGCAAGTAAGCCTGCGGGCTTTTGGGGTTGAGCAGCATGGCTTGGTTTAAATCTGCCAGGGAAGCCGCATAATTTTGTAAGTGATAATTTGCGTTGGCGCGGTTTTCCAAAATATCGGCTTGCATGGGAAGAATATCCAATGATTTATCAAAGTCGGCTACGGCTTTTTTAAATTGTTTCAGGGAAAAGTGAATATTCCCGCGCAGGGCATAGGCTTGCGGTGCAAACGGATCCAAACGGATAGCTTGGTTGGCATCGGCCAAAGCCTGCTGACAGCGTTGCAGGGTCAAATTGGCCATGCCTCTAAAAAGGTATCCGCTGATAAGAGGTTTTAAGCGGAGGCCTTCATCATAATCGGCCAAGGCTTGCTCGTAATGGCCGAGTGCCCATTGTGCTTGACCGCGGTTATAATAGTGGCCGGCGCAGGAGGGGTTTAAAGCAATAGCCCGGCTGAAATCTGCTATGGCTTGTTCATGAAGGTGCACAAAATCCCTGGCAATACCGCGGTTGTTATAAAAATCATCGGACAGTGGCTCATTCTGGCCCAGCTTTTCTTCCAGGTCTGCTACCTGTTTGCCTTGCGCCTGAAGCTTTTGTTTCATGCTCTCACGATGCAAATAAGACGGGCTGTGCGTTTGGTCCAGCAAAATGGCCGTGTCATAATCCTGCAAGGCCTGCGCATAAGATTTTAAGTCCTCATACAAGCGGCCGCGGCTGTAAAAAATATACGCTTTTTTCGGCTCCAGCGAGAGGGCTTTGTTGAAATCGGCCAAGGCTTCTGGATATTTTTTTAACTCGGTCAGTGCATTGCCGCGGTTGTTGTAGTAATCGGCGCAATGTCCGTTTAAGGATATGGCTTTGTTAAAATCGGCCAAGGCCTCCTGGGGGCAGCCCAATAAAGCTTTGGCTACTCCACGCACATCGTAGGCCGGGGCATAGGCAGGGTCTGCGGCCAGGGCTTGGTCGTAATATTCAATGGCTTGTTCATAGTCTTGCTCGGCCAGGGCTTGGTCGCCGATTTCCTTGCAGGCTATGGCCTGATTGTGCTTATCAGAGGAAATGTTCGTCATTTTAACTCTCCTTAATATAAGTTCAAGCGGCGTTTTAAGTTCGTGACAATCGGACCGGGATTCTTCTTTGTATAATGCTTATAGGCGCAATATCCGCCATAGGCTGCGCCTGCGGCTACCACCGTGCAGGCTAAAATAACGCCTGCTGCCGGGGCAGTGGCCGGAGAAGAAAAAGTTATGACCAGGCCACTGGCTGCTTTGAGTGTAAATTTGACTGTATTCATATGATTACCTCGCTTTGTTTTTAGTTTGTGTGTTGCTGTAAAAGTAGTATAATAAATCGATTTTAACCGTAACGTTAAAAATGACAACTGTGAGTCGCGAAGAAAGATGAGCTACCGTCATAAAGATATAAAGAAAATAAAACGCATGATTCTCTTGCTTTTGCGGTTTGACGCTGCCCCGAAAACGGGAGTCAATCTGCAAAAGTTTGCTGCCGCGGCCGATGTGAATATACGCACCATACAGCGTGATATTCATCTGCTCAATGAATGCTTGGAGTTAACGCATAAAAAGAAAAAACGCCGCGCGGAGAAAGCACGGCAGCCCAAAGACGAGAAAGATAAAAAATCAAAGGACAAAGATTTCCACTATATCAAGCCAAATGCCTACGGCAATTACAGCTTTGCCGGGGGCTACACCCTGGCCAGTGCCCAGCAGGAAAAAATATTTCATGATACCATAGAGCCGTTGGCTAAAAGTTTGGGTATGTCCCCGACGATTTTTAGGGCCTATTGGCGGTTAAGCCCGGCGGATAATCCGCTATTTATTAAATTTCCGCAATTGGCCGAACCGATAAAATATTTTACCGGGTTTGAGCTGTTGTTGGACAGCATTCAGCGGCAATATGTCGTTACCGTTACCCGTAAGGTGAATGGTAACAAACAGAGCGTATGGGAAGATTTTAAGCCGCTGAAAATTTGTTTCAGCGAGGGATTTTGGTATTTGATCGGCTATTTGCAGGATCAGTTATTAAAATGCCACCTGGAAAATATTATCAACGTAAAAGCCAAAAAATATCGGCAGTATTTTGAATATAACGCAGAGCAGGACCCTCAAAAAAGCATTGAGTATATTTTAAATAAATCAGTAAATATGTGGTTTAACTTGCAGGATTCGGCGCAATTTTTGGAGCTGTTTGTTGACAAAAGCATAGCCGGCTATTTTAAGAAAAAGTTTTATTTTCCGCAGCAAAAAATTGTGAAAGAAACAAAGAAAGGGCTCTTAATTTCCTGCCAATACTCCGACGATTTGGAGCTGGAAAGAGGCATTTTCCCCGTTGTGCGCAAATGGCTGCCGCATATTACTGTTGTCGCTCCGGCCAAAATAGCCAAAAAATTTAAGCAAGAGTTAAAGGAATATATCAAATCTTGCCCGTAACATGGCAGGCTCGCCCGTAAAAACGAACGGGCTGTTTTAAAATGCCTCCTATAAACAGGGACCCGTTTTAAAAAAGCTTGCCCCCAAAAAAATTTCCGTTCCAAGAGGAAATTTTTTACGCCTGTTCCTCTTCTGTTTTTGCCGGCGGCACATGTGCGGCCCGGTTAGGACAGAGCGGAACGGGTTTGTTTTGCGCATTTTTATCGTAATCTACCAAATCCCGAAACGCAAACAAGGTTTCTTTTTCTTCGGGGGAAAGAGGTCTGTCTATGTCTCTGAAGGCCAAATCTTTCAGCTGGGTGTAGTAATATTGGGTGTTGCAGTGGCGGCATACGGTAATGCCGGAGACAAAGGAGCAGCTGTCGCAAATAGAACGGCCGGTGTTTGCGTCATAACGCATGGAGGCGCCACAAAAAGGGCATGTCTTTCCCGTCGTGCCCTGTTGAATTTGCAGGACGGCAATGGCCCCTAACAAAATGCGTTGAATTCGGCGATATTCGGCGTCCAATAAAGAAAGTTTAACCCAGCATTCTGCCCATCCGATATTTGACTTAGGACTAAGCACAAAAAATGGCTGCGGCAGTTTATGGGGTTTAGCCAAAACATCTTCGTCCAGCTCCGGCATGGCAAAAACGCGGCAATAATTGGTCGGCTGAGGGAGGAAAAGTTGGCTCCATTGGGCCGAAAATGTAACGGGCGCGCTGTTTTGCGCAGCCGTCTTTTGCCGAGGGGTGCTTTTAATCTGCCCGGCTATTTGCTGTTGTACAAGCGTGTTTAAGGGAAAAATATCTACGGTAAAACAGTGCTCTTGCTGCGGGTGCATTTGCGGAACCGCATACAGCTCTCGGTTCCACAGGCCCGATTCTATGCCGCAGGCCAGCCGGATTTGCTCGTCGGGCACCTTCCACCAATACAAATTGTCGCTTAATTTCCATTCCCCTTTTATAGAAGGATTTTTTTCTAAATGTGCTATTACATGAGCGGGGTTGATTTGTTTCCATAAGGTGCGGGAAAGCTTTTTGACGGGATAAAGCTGCAAGGTAAGCTGGGGGATATCCTTTTTGCTTTGCTGTTGAATATAAACGCGCAGTTTGTCTGTGGCACGCTGTAAACAGTTGTCCTCTCCGCTAAAACCGAGCGAATGCAGCGAAAAATAGGTGCTGTACCGGCAAAAAGAAGCGTATGCCTGTGTGGAAATAGGCCGATTTTTTTCTTCTTGAACGGGGCCGAGCACTTTTTGGGATGCCTGCCAAAAATTATAAATATTGCGATAATCCTTATCAAACAGAAGGATATTGGTTTCGTGCACATGGCTGTCTGTCAGCAGTTTTGTGCGGTGTGTATAACGGTATAAAGGGGTAGCCAGCAGCGAATAGTATTGGCTGTAAAGATGCCGGATTTGCCGGTAGGCTTTTTCGGAGAGGGGGATATCCGTGCCCTGCAAAATGCCGAATATTTCTTTTAATCTTTCTTCATATGCCCGGTCATATTTTATTACGGCAAATTGCCCGCCTTTAAACTGCTGCAATTCATTAAGGCGGTCAATCATTTTCCATTCCTGGCGTTTGCGGTCCAAATTTTTGAGCAGTTTGCTAAGCACCATCAGGACAAAGCGGTTTTCGTAAATGGCAAAGTCCAGCTCGGACACGCGGGAAAACAGCCTGGCCGGCATGACGCCGTTAACGCGCCGCGCCTGCCAATTTTCCGGATGGGCGGCCAGGTGGGGTATAGCCTCGTAGCCTATGCGTTTGACGGTGTCTATGGGGCGGACCTCGCTGATGGTTTTCAGGCCGTTTCTGGGTTTGTTGCACACCCGGCGGAAAGAAACAAACAACTGCGGCGTTAAAAGCTTTTGCAGGTGCTTAAGCTGTTGCAGTTTTTCTTTTACATTTTCGGCGTCAAATTCCGTGGGATATAAAGGCACCGCCGGGCGCGCCCCTTCCCGCACCGGCACGACGCGCTGCAAAACGGTGCGTTGGGGGGCCTGCTTGTCCAGTTCGTCAAGCTGCGCCTGAAAGCTTTGATAAAGCGGGGCCTGTTTGCCCTCCGGAATTATTTTGTCTTCATTGGGCAGCGGCATCCACGTCGCCTCCCAGCTCTTTTATTTTTTTGTCCACTTTGGCGTGCGATTTGGGGCAACTTTCGTTTATTGCTTTTTTAAGTTTTTTCCACGCGTCTATGTCCGTGTTGGAGTTAAGCTTGCGTAAAATTTTGGTGGATATTTGATAGTCCAACGCGTTTTCGTATGTGCCGCCGGAAGCGCAATATACTTCGGTAAATTTCTGGGAATGTTCCAAAATACGGTTGCCGAAAGCCGTATCAAAATATTTCATTAAGCAATCGTTAAGATTACTTAAATCTGTGGCGGCTTGTCTGGAAATTTCTGTTCTTTGGGCGGCTGCGTTTTGGAGCAGGGTGTTTAAATCCGCGGCGCTTAAATGTTTTTGCACGAACATGGCTTCGGGCATCAGCGGGCGTTCGGGCGATATCGGTTCGTTAAACTCAAGCACTTGTGCGCGGTCATACACTTTATCGGTAATTTCCATGGTGGACTCGTCCCTGTTTACGGTGCCGACGAACCATACGTTGGTGGGAATGCGAATGCTGTTGCGGTTTTCCAAATATTTAGGCCCCAGCAGGAAGTGTTTTTCTTCGCATTCTTTAAAGAGTTTTTCCATGTCGGCATCGGAAGGTTTTTCTTTGGCAAAATACGCATTGGAAGAGCGATATTCCTCTAATTTAATGGCAATGCTTTTTGTTTCGGCCGACAGATTGTTAATCTTGTCTCTCAAATTTTCCGGCAGTACGAGCAAGTTGTCTGCAATCAGTTTAACCAGCCATTCGCGGGGGTCATTCTTTTCCAGCACGGACAGAAAATCGGCAAAGTAATATTCCACGCGTGCCAAGTTCATTTCGTCTAAGGTAATCAACGTGGGAAAATGCTGCCAGGCAGGCAGATTGCTGCGGTATAAAGCCTGCGTGAAGGGCTTGGCGTTAAACTTTTTATAAAAGTCATTGTAATAGCCCAACAGTTCGTTGCGGTCATTCCAGGAAGATTCCACCGCAATACGCTCGTTAATGCCGCCCAAAGCGTCGGCAAAAATCAGCGGCAGGCTGGATTTGCCGGTGCCGGAAAGCCCTTGCAAAATGAGCAATCTGCTTACTGCCAAGCCGGATATAAAGGCGCGAAGGTCCTCCCTCTTGTAATAAATATGTTTGCCGTGGCCGGAAAGGCTTTTGCCCAAACAGGCGTAGTCATGCACATAGTTTACCAGTTCTGCTAAATTTTGAATGCTGGGGGATTTGTCAATATCGGCTAAAGCCTTGCCGCGCGTACTTTCGCTTCTTTGCTCAAAAAAAGTACGTACGGTTTGGCCGTCTAACTCAGACAAAGCTTTGCAGGGGTCTGCACTGTGTTGTTCCAAAGCGCGGGCGTTCATGTCCAGTTCCTGCTTAAATTGTTCGTTTAACGCATAGGTGGCTTTAAGGCACAGTTCCTGGCCTTGCAGTTTGTTCTTGATACGGTCTATTTCGGCCTTGTCGCGCATGTTTAATTCTCTTTCTTTTTCCAAGGCTTTGCGGGCGGCTTGCAATTCGTCGCGCAAAGTGAGGAGCTCCCTGTTTTGGTTGCCCAGGGCTTCTTCTTTTTGATTGAGCTGTTCCTGCAGGTTTTTTACCTTTTCAAACGTATCGAGCACTTTGTCGGCTGTTGTTTTAACGGAAAAACTGTTGCCCAAAGCATTTTCAATGGCGGTCAGTTTATTGGCCCTTATTTGGGCTTCTTTCTGCTGGGTGTGTAAGGCATAGATTTCGTCTTGCAACACCTGATAGGCTTCCCCTTCGGGTTGTTTGCTGCGCAGTTCTTCGTATTTGGCGGCCAGCTCGTGGTATTGGGCACGGAAGCGGTCTTCCCTGGCTTTGGCGCGTTGTAAAGCATCTATTTCGGCATTTCGTTCGGCTAAGTTTTCCTGTTGCTGGCGTAAGATGTCTTTTTCTTTTATAATTTCCTGTTTTTGCTGGTGGATATTGTTTTTTTCTCTTTCCAGTGCTTCTCCTTCTTGTGCCAGCTGTTTTTCAACATCTTTCCAGGGGTTTTCCACCAAAAGTTTTTTCTGGGCAATTTGGGCGTCCAGTTGCGCACATTGTTTTTGCGCTTCTTTTTGGTAATAGGCTAAATAGTCGGCCCATTGGGTGTTATCTTTCGGGTTGACTTTGGACAAAGCCTCGGCAATGTCTTTTATGTTTTTTTGTTTTGCCAGCTCGTCCACGCGTTTTTGTTCTTTTTCAATACGTGCTTGAATGGGTTTTAAGGCATCTTTCCATTGTTGCAGTAATTCTTGCCACGCAGGGTTGTTTGGGTCGGGGGGAAGCTGGGTAACATAGCTTACAAAGTTCTGGGCGGTGAGTTTCTTTTTAATACCTTCCACCTGTTCTGTATAGCGGTCCAACTCTTGTTTTAATTTGATTAAAGCGGTTTGCGCCTGCCGCTGTTGTTCCAGGCATTGGCGGTGATATTCCTGCAAATAATTTTTCCATTGTTCGTTATTTTGCGGGTCCACTTTGCTCAAGGCTTCAACAAGATTTTCAATTTTGGTTTGTTGCAGCAGCCCGCGGATTTGGTTTTGTATTTCCTGCACCTGTTGCAGGTAGTTTTGGCGCCAGTTTTCCCACTCGGCATTGCCTTGGGGGTTGGCTTGTATTAGTTTTTCCACCAGGGTGTCAATGGAAATATTTTTCAGTTCTTCTGTTTTATTTAAAATATCCTTTTGTAAAGCTTGCCAGGATTCAAATTGTTTGCCGGTAGCAGCGGAAACAGCTTCGTCCAGTTTAGGCAATATATGAGCCGTATAAAAAGCGTTCCAGGCTTGCTGCCCCTGTTCGGTTTGGTTGTTTAAACTGAAGGTTTGCAGCTCTTTTTTTAAATCTTTCAACTCATTTTTCAGGCTCATATTGACTCCTTTCCCTCAAAGCTTTGTAAAATTTTATCCATTACGACAAACACCTTTTTTTCTTTTACGCATTCTGTCCAGTATTCTTCTTTATATTCGGTTACGCCTTCGGCATCGGGGTTGGTTTGGCCGGCGTGCCCGTCTTTGTTGCGTATGAATCTGATGCGGTCTATTATGCCAAAATATGCTGGCGAGAGACCGTCCAAAAAGTGCGTTATTTCTTCAGAGGCTTGGCCTTCATACCCCAACACCAGCAAGACGGCCATCTTTTGAATAAGGGAATTGCCGTGGTTTTTGCCTTTTCGCTTAATAATATTAGCCAAAAGCTGGGGATCTTTAAAAATTTCCAGAGAAGAAAATTCTGTCAAATCATAGTGTGTAAGTATAGCCTGTACTTTAGAAGAGTCTAAACTGTCCGCCAATTTGTATCTGAAGGGGGAGTTCAGCACCTCGGCTGTTTCGTGCAGCCTGTTAAACAGATTTTCCACCACTTTGATAAATCGGGACAGTTGGACCTCGTGGTCTTTGTCAGCCAGAAAACCTCTAATCATTTCTTTCATCTGGTTAGGGGTGAATAAATAATAATGCGGTACCAGCTGCCTTATCCGTTCTTCGGGGGAGAGTTTGGCCACCAGTTCCGGCGCTGTTAAGCCTTGAACATATTGATTGGTTTCACTTGCCAGATATTGGCTTGCCGGCATGTCTTTATCCGCAGGGGTGCTGGCGGCGCCGATATATATCTCCGGCCGCAGAAACAGGTTTGACAGGGCTTTTGGCGTGTCTGCCCAAAAGGGCGAAGTTACGTGCCAACGTTCGGGATAAAAAACAGAAATTTCCAGCTGAAGAGGTATGTAAAGACGTGTGGGGGCCTTGCCCGGCAAGAGTTTTAAACTCCACGATCCCTGCAAGTTGTCTTCTGCCAGTTGATCAAAGGGTTGTTCAAAAGGGGCCGGGGCCGTTTCTGGTGCTTGCTCTTGCTTAGGAACAATAGATTCCTGCTTTGAACAAAACTTGATATAGGTTTGATAAGCCTGATTAAATTGATAATTGGACGGCAGCACCCGTTTGGAAGCGGGGTGAAAATGGATAAATTTGTCGTCAGCATTCGGTTTTATCACTTTCATCGGTTTTTGGCTGTTGCGAAAGAAAGGAAATACATGGCCGGATACAGGCTCGGCAAACATATAGCCAAGGGTTTGCATATCATCGTCTTCATTTTCCTCTGAATCGGCTTGCACTTGCCAATGCTCACCAAAGACTTTGCTGATTTTTCCGTCCTTTTCCAATTGATACAAAATATTTTCTATTACGTCCCTGTCGGTAGGGCCCAGACAAAGCATTTGCAGCAGCGTATTGACGCCGCGCAAATCGGGCGGAAGGACCTTAATCAGCCTCCAAACGGCCGTATATAAACAGGGAATGGACTTATATATGCCGCATTCATAGCAGTCTACCGGCAGCCAAAGCCGGTACACGGGGCCTTTGGAGGGCTGGTTTTTGGGCATTTGCAGTGAGATAAAAGAATGTTCATTCATTGTATGCACTCCCTTTTGCGCGGCATTGGGTGTATAAATGTTCAAAGCAGGGCAGCTTTTTTAAGGTATCATAGTCCCCGCAGACCACCAGTTGCCTAATGGCGCGGCTGAAAGCCACACACTGGCGGGTGGGCGAATTTAAAAAGCCGATGCTCCGTTTAAAGAAGGGGTCGTTGGGGTCGTCCTGTATATTGTTGGACCTGACACAAGAGAGAATAACATAGTCAAACTGTTCCCCCTGAAAAGAGTCTACCGTGCCTATTTTGATACGTTTTTTGCGTTCTTCGTCGGGCATGGTATCCAGCAGGGCTTTTTCCAACGCTTGCGTTTGGGCCGCATAAAAACTGATGATGCCTATGGTCGCGTGCGGCTGGCGGTTTTGCGGCGCAAAGGTAGAATCTGTGGCAAATATTTTATTGACGTATTTTTTAACAAACTCAACCTCGGCCGTTCTTACATAAGAATTATTCAGCCGCTTTTCGGCGCCTTTTGTTTTGCTGATATTTGCCCAACACAACGCTTTTCCTTCATACAGGCCTTTAATGGGGGGGTGCATCAGGCCGGCGGCAGTTTCCAGGCGGTTGCCAGAGCCGTCTTCGTAATATTCGCGGCTAACGAAATCGGCAATTTCCTTATCCATGCGGTGCTGCACGTTAAGCATAACGCGTTTTTCGGGCAAGTTATCAAATAAAATTTGAAACAGACTTTTTTTAAGCAATTGCGTAACGGGTTCGGTAAGGCGGTCATGCAGCTTACGCTGCAATTCTTTGTTGGTGTCGGTTTCCAGCATATGCGGCAATTGCTTTTGGTCGCCTACCAGGATGACTTTGTTTTTATCGTCGGCCAAAGAAAGCGGAATAAGCAAATCC